>JAIXLB010000085.1 GCA_026931905.1 Chitinophagales bacterium | reverse complement strand
TTAAAATATTTTAATAATTTTCAAAAATTTTTCAAATTTATTCTATTTTACGAAAAATAAATGGACATATTAATATTTTTAATTTGATTTCTTGAAGATTTTATTTACCTTATTCCAATCTAAAAAACCAATTAAAGGAGTTAATAAAAATGGTAATGCCAGGCTTCTGTATCTTACAATAGCACCTGAAAAAGTTACTGTATAACCTGCAATAATTAATAAAGTTAAACTGAAAAAAATAGAAGCAAAAACTATAGGCTGAATTTTAAAGTTTTTATTTCTGTAAATAATAGAAAAAATGAGTACTATGAAAAATAAAATAATTTCTGCTATGGCAGGTATATAACTTTTGTTTTTTAATTCAGTAATATGAGGTCTTAGAAAAGCCATATCCAACGCATGAGGAAAATATTGAACAAAACTTTTAAAATTGGGTTGTAGTTTAGAAATCACCACTTCACTTCCACCAGTTAGTTTAGAAAAATCTTGTTGCTTTAATACAATTATTTCTGGAAAATTTAATTGGGTATTAATTTTTGGTGCAATAAAAAATGCAGCAATTAGCATTAAATATACAGATACAAAAACTAAAAATATTTTTTTGATTTTAGTAGCAAAAAACCAGGCAAACAAAGTAATCGTTAATGCTAATGCAACATAATTGCGTAAGAAAAATAATAATGCTAATAATAGAATAATGAAAATAAAATATTGTATAAAGAATTTCTTTTGAAGTAGTTGATGAAAATAATAAAACACCAACCCTATTGCAGAAAAAATTAAACCATCTTTATGAATTCCACTACACCAAAACAAAAAAGAAGGAATTAAAAAAACAGGAATAATGAGCATATATTTTTTATCATTAAAAACAGATTGCATTACTCTGTAAAAACCTATTAATCCAAAGAAGAAAAAGAAATTGAAAAAGATAATATTGATAAAATAATTTTTAATAGAAAACACATTGCATACTGCTAAAAGCTTAATGATAATATTACTTTTTAAATCATTCCAATAAGAATTATCGCCTACAAATACATTGCCTGTTGTTGTGTATCCATAGGAAAAAATATCTTTTAAAAAATGCAATGGTTGCGTAAGTAAAATATTTGTTTCTTCTAAACTGTAAGCATAAAAACGGAAACTATCGCTATTGGTATGATAATTGGGTTGCAGGTAAAACCAAGCATAAGCAAGCCCAGCAAGTACTTTAATAATAAATAATACAACAAGCAAAAACTTATTGATACCTGAATTTGTAAAAAATTTTATTCTTGTAACTAAAAAACTAAAAACTACAAGGTATAATAAAAACAAAAAATAATGCACTTAATATTTTTGCAGCAATTTACATAAAAACTATTTAGAAAAATTTTAAACAGATGGCATTACACCTAAATAATTTCCTTTCCAATCTGGAAATAATGAGCCATTATCTTTTATCTGTAAATGTTTGGTTGCTACTTCATCAAATACAGTTCTAAAATCGGTAGTAACTTTTAAATCTCTTCCATCTTCTAAGTTTTCTATTGTTAAAGGTTGAATAACACCATGCACCAAACCTCCTTGAACATTGTTGCCTAAAATAAAGTTACAACTTGCTCTACCATGATCTGTTCCTCCTGTTCCATTTTGTTTTACAGTTCTTCCAAATTCAGTCATAGTCATTACCACAACATCATCTTGATATTTTTCAATATCATTCCAAAAAGCATCAATACTATTACTTAAATCGGTAGCACTTCTTGCAAAAGTGCCCATTTCTTTTCCTTGATTAAAATGAGTATCCCAGCCTCCATGTTCAGCAAATGCAACTTCTAAGCCTACATTTAATTTTATAAGTTGTGCTATTTGTTTTAAACTTTTTCCTAAAGCGGTTGCTGGATATTCAGCATTATTTTCTGGGGTATAATTTGCAATATCTGCTTTTTGTAGCATTTTCATTGCTTGAAAACTTTCTTTGCCTGTTTCCTTTATCAATGAAGAGGCAGCATCATCATACAAGTCTTCTAAACTATTACTAACTCGATTGGTAGCTACAACATTATTGCCTCGCATTTGCAATGAAAAATTTTTTAAATCGCTAATTGCAAGAGCTTCATTATTGCCATAAAAACTTCTTGGTAAAGATGTAGTAATACTTACAGCTCTAAAAGGCGTTACTGCTTCATGTCCCATTAATCCTACTACTCTATTAAGCCAGCCACTATTGGTACTTTTAGAAAATGGTGTGCCACTTTCCATATAATCCTGAGCATCAAAGTGGCTTCTTGAATTATTGGGGCTACCAATGCCATGTACAATGGCTAATCTTTTTTCTTTAAATAATTTTTCAAATGCTTTTAAGGCAGGATGCAAACCATACTTTCCATCTAAATCTATCAAAGGGTTTCCGTTCCCTGCTTCTATAAATAAATTTGGACGAGCCGATTTTAAATAATTGTCAGTAAATGGTGTTACAGCCATTAAGCCATCCATTGCACCTCGTTGAAAAATACACAACAAGATTTTTGGTTTTTTATACAATTTTTCTTGCTTAAAACTTTCGGCAGCTTTAACAACAAATGCAGGTACACCACCTAAGCCAATACCAAATAATGCTATACCAGAATTTTTTAAAAATACTCTACGATTAGACATAAGAAAAAATTTATCTTCTTTGAAATTCAGGCGAACCCAATATAACACCAACTACTTGCATAAACACAGGATTACTACCAAAGCTACTAAAATTATTCTCTGAATTATGATTATACTTATCAGTAGATTCATCTACAGATAGGTTGTTATTTTCTTCATTTTTAGCTGTGGATTTATTTATTTTTTCTATTAAATTTTGTTCTTGCAACAAAGGCTGCACTCTTTTAATAGTTGATGTAATATTTCTTTCTGGCAATAAAATTTTTGCATAAATTTCTAAAGCTTTCTCGGCACTTTCAGGTTCTTTGTTTTGATTAAGCTCTGTTAAATTTACTTTTACTCCAGCAATTTTATTAGCTGCTATTGCTAAACCAAAATTCATTCTATTTAATAAAGCACCTGTATTTACCCAATAGGCAGCATTATCTGGGAAACCTGTTGGTGCTTGATAAAAATATATTTTTTGCCCCATGGTTGTTATCCAATTATTTAATGCCATGGGGCGTTTAATATCTGCATGTAAAATTCTAACTGCACTAATGGCTAATTCAAAAGGCGATTTTATTTTTTCTCTTAAAGCATCTTTACTCCAAAATTCTGATGATGTTGCCATTGTTATTAATACTTGCTTTATATTTCCTTTTGTTGTTAAAAATGTTTGAGTCATTTTATCAATTAAAGATTGAGGTGGATTATCGCTAACAAATTTTATGGCTAATTTTTTACTAATAAATTTTGCAGTAGAAGTATGCGTAGCAAGCATTTTTAAGAGTTCTACGCCTTCTTCATAACCTCCTCCTTCTTTAAATTTTCTTCCTAAAACAATTTTTTCTTTAGAATCATGTCTGTTAGCAGCAAACAAAAAATCACCTTCTCTTACAAAACCCTTTTCTGAAAATTTATCTTTAAATTTTTCTAACATTTTTTTAAAATTGGCACCAGGTGCATAATCGTTTAAAGGATAAATTGTCCATCCCGTTAAAATTCTTGCTACTTCTGTAACATCACTTTGAGTGTATCCTCCATCAACACCTAATGTATGCAGTTCCATTAATTCTCTTGCATAGTTTTCATTTAATCCATTATTATTTTGTTTTTTATTGCTGTTTCTTTTATTAAAATTTACAAACAACTCATTGGTGCCAGAACTACTGAAATTATCTAAATATAAAAGCATTGCAGGCGATTTTGCTGTACTTAAAAGCAAATCTTCAAAATTATTTAAACTATTCTTTCTAATATTTTCTCTTTCATAAACAGGTATAAATTGTAGGCACTGGTTTTTTGTTGCCGATATATTAAAATGATTATACCAAAAATCTGCCATTACCTCCAACAGTTGATTATTGCTATAACTTGCTCTTAGTATTTTTTGATTAATTTGTTGTCTCATTAATTCTTGCTCAGGCAAAAAAACTTTTTGCTTCATATAATTTTCTAATAACTTTTTATAGGAAGAATCTTTTTTGTTGGCTTTAATTTCTATTAAATCTTCTTTATCAATTACACCTTCGGTAACAGCCATTTTAATTACATCATTTTTTTTAGGAAATTTATTTAAAATAGTTTCATTGGACATTGTAAGAATATCATAGCTTTTTAGTTTTTCATTTAATGTTTCATCGGGTAAATTAGCATTGAGTTGTTGTAGAAACCAATTCTCCAAACCTTGTTTAACAACATCATCAATCATTGATTGTGTTGCACCATAAGTAAACCTACTTAATAAATGAGCTGCTGCTTGCCTTTCTGTTAAGCCTTGTTTTTGATAAGGAAATTTAATACGTTTTATATAGTCGTTTCTACTACTTGAAAACGATGCTAATATTGCAACACATATTAATAATAAAAAATAAAAACTAAACTTTTTCATACTTTAAACAGCGTTGAATGTTTTATAACTTTATAAAGACAATTTATTGCATGAAAGGTTTAAAAAAGTAATTAAACAGGATCTACATCGGGTAAAATAATTACACTTCTAAGATTTTTTGTGTTATGAATAATAGCTATTTGTTGTTGTATAGCCATTTTAGCATGTTGTATAAGTGTGGTATCTTTTGGAAGTTTAATTAAAATTTCCCACAAATACATGTTTCTAATTCTATCTACAACAGGCTGTGCAGGACCATGTAAATAAAGTTTTAAATTTCCTTGCAAGCCTTTAATCATAATATGTGCAGCTTGCTCTGCAATATAACTTTCTTTGTGTTTAAAAGTTATTTTTATAAGCCTGAAATATGGAGGATATTGATAAAGCTTTCTTGCATTTAATTCGTAGTTGTAAAAATTTTTATAACTATGTTCTTGCACAAAATTTAAAACAGGATGCAAAATATTACTTACTTGAATAAGTACTTTGCCTTCTCCATTTTTTCTTCCTGCACGCCCACTTACTTGTTCCATTAATTGAAAAGCTCTTTCATTTACACGAAAATCTGTAAAGTTCAAAATGCCATCAGCATCTACAATACATACTAAATTTACATGTTCAAAATCCAAGCCTTTTACTACCATTTGAGTTCCTACTAAAATATCTATTCTTTGTTGTTCAAATAATTTTATTAAAGTGTCGTGTGCATTTTTTCCTTTAACACTATCGTAATCCATTCTTGCAATTTTTGCATCAGGAAAATGTTCTGTGAGTAATTCTTCTATTTTTTCTGTACCAAAATTTTTCTGCACAAAATCATGACTGCCACAAGCTGCACATGTATTTATTACAGGATATTGTGTGCCACAATAATGACAACTTAATTTATTTTTAGATTTATGAAAGGTTAATGTAACATCGCAATGATTACAATTTGGAATCCATCCACAGGTTTTACAAATCATGTAAGGGCTGTAACCTCTTCTATTTTGAAATAATATTATTTGCTTTTTATTTTGTAAGGCAATAGCAATTTCATTTAATAAATCTGATGATAAAGCAATTTTTTCTGTGGCTTGATATTGCTTTTTATTTTCCTCTTGAGATTTTAACTGTGCTTCCATTGCTACTTTTTTAATATCAATTAATTGAATAGTTGGCATGGAAACGTTACTGTATCTTTCATTCAATTCTACTAAACCATATTTACCAGAGATTGCATTGTAATAAGTTTCAACCGATGGAGTTGCACTGCCTAAAATAACTTTGGCTATTGTGTTATTGGCTTTAAACAAATTTGCATAATAAATGGCTGCATCTCTTGCATGATAACGAGGTGCTGGCTCTTGTTGTTTGTAACTTGCATCGTGTTCTTCATCTACAATAATTAAACCCAAGTCTGCAAAGGGTAAAAACAATGAGCTTCTTGCACCTAATACAACTTTTATTTCATTAGATTTTACTTTATTCCAAATTTCAACTCTTTCGTTTGAATTAAATTTTGAATGATAAATAGCAATATAACCTCCAAAATGTTTTTCAATTCTTCTAATAATTTGAGAGGTTAAAGCAATTTCGGGCAGCATGTACAAAACTTGTTTGCCTTGTTGTAAATATTGCTCAATTAGTTTTATATATACTTGTGTTTTACCACTTGCTGTAACACCATGTAATAAAGCAACATTTATATTTTGTAGTTGATTTTGTAAATCATTGAAAGCAATTTGTTGTGCTTGCGATAAAGTAAAATCTATGTTTACTTGTTTGGGCAAACTTTTAATTCTATCTACATTTTGTTTAGTAGCAATTAAAATATTTTTATCAATTAAGCCTTTTAATTGTGCAGCAGATGCATTTGCTTTTTTTAATAATTTAGCTTGAGTTACTTCTCCTTCTGTTTTTATATAATGTAAATAAGCCAATAAAAGTTCCAACTGTTTAGGGGCTTTACTCCAGTTATTTAATAATGCTTCTAATGCTTTTTCTGAATGATAGTTTGAATGTAGTTGAATATAAATTTCTTTCTTAGGTTTATATTTTTCTTTTAAAGCCTCCCAAACAAAACAAATATTTTTATCAATCAGTTTTTTAATTACAGGATATACATGATTGGCTTCTAATAGTTGCTGTACTTCACTTATACGCAATTCTTTTTTTATTTCAAGAGCTTCAGCAACTACATATTCTTCATCGCTTAAAATGGTGGTTTCTTCTATATCTATTTCACTATCATCGTTCCAAACTAAAATACTTTCGCCTGTAAGTTTTAAATTACTTGGTACTGCAGCTTGCATTACTTCTCCATCGCTGCACATATAATATTGAGCAATCCAACTCCAAAGTTGTAATTGTTTTTTATGCACCAAAGGGTTTTCGTCTAAAACATTTATTATTTCTTTTGGCTTAAAAGCTTGTGGTGCATTGGGGAAAATTTCTTTTATAATGCCTGCAAATTTTTTATTTCTTAGTTGTACTTCTACCCTAACTCCTACTCTTGCAAGTGCTTGCAAATGCTTAGGAATTTCCCAAGTATAAGTTTCAGGTAATGCTAAAGGAATAATTACTGAAGCGAATAATTTTTTATCTGTTTTAGTTACTTCCAAACTCAAAATATATTTTTATTAATAGGTATTTATAAATGTAAAGAAAAATAAGCAATAAAAAACAATGTTGCATAGCATTAAAATAAGTACAAGAGTGCGACGCCTTTGAAGTTGATAAGAAATTCTTTTGCTGGTAACATAAAACTTATTTTTACAATTATGATGGATGCAAAATTAGAAATGTTTGAAAACAGATTGCTGAAAGTGTATAAACATAAAAGCAAACTTGCTAAAAGGCAAAGTGTAAGTTGTTACAGAATTTATGACCACGATTTGCCTGAATTTCCTTTCTGCATTGAGTTGTATGAAGATAAAATTTATTTGGCAGAATATTTACGCAGGCATGGAATGAATGATGAGGAGCATGAAATTTGGTTGGAAAAATGTATTGAAAAGATTTGTGCTTTGTTACAAGTACAAGATGAAAATGTTTTTGTAAAACAACGAAAAAGAAAAAGAAACAGGCTTGACCAATATGAAAAAAATAATTCTACTCAAGCGTTTTTTACTGTAACTGAAAATGGTTTAAAATTTTTAGTAAATCTTACAGACTATTTGGATACAGGTTTATTTCTTGACCATAGAATTACACGAAAAATGGTTATGGAGCAATGTGCAGGTAAACGGGTTTTGAATTTATTTGCTTATACAGGTTCCTTTAGTGTGTATGCAGCAGCAGGTAAGGCAAGTAACGTAACAACAGTAGATTTGAGCAAAACTTATTTGCAATGGGCAGAAAATAATTTTGTAATTAATCTTTTAAAAGATAAAAATAAATTTAGGTTTATTCATGCAGATGTAAAGCAATATCTAAAAACCTTAGAGCCCAATAGTTTTGATTTGGTTATTATGGATCCTCCTACATTTAGTAATAGTAAAAGAATGAAAGATTTTTTGGATATTCAAAAAGACCATGTAGAACTATTGAATGATGTTTTGAAAGGTTTAAGCAGCAATGGAGTAATTTATTTTAGTACCAACTTTACAAAATTTGTTTTAGAGCAAGATAAAATTAATGCTACAGTAATAAAAGATATTACTAAAGCTACTACTCCATTTGATTTTGAAGGAAAACTAAAAAGGTGGTGTTATAAAATTGAAAAATAAATTACTTATAAACAAACGAGGCTATCTTTTTTTTAGACAGCCTCGTTTATTATTTTGTAATACTTTTATTATACTTTAAAGTGAGAGAAAGCTTTATTAGCTTCTGCCATACGATGCACATCTTCTTTCTTTTTAAATGCTGCACCTTCGCCTTTACTTGCTGCAATAATTTCGTTGGCTAATTTGTCTGCCATTGTTTTACCATTTCTTTCACGACTGTAACGTACTAACCATTTCATGCTTAAAGAAATTTTTCTATCTGCACGAACTTCACTTGGAATTTGAAAAGTGGCACCTCCAATTCTTCTACTACGAACTTCTACAGCAGGAGTAACATTAGCTAATGCTTTTTTCCAAATTTCATAGCCATCTTCTCCTGTAATACTGCTTACTTTATCTACAGCATCGTTGAAAATTTTTATTGCTGAACTTTTTTTTCCATCCCACATTAAATTGTTGATGAAACGTGTTACCATTTTATCGTTGAAACGAGCATCGGGTGCTAAAGGTAATTTCTTGGCTTGTGCTTTACGCATTGTGTTTTAATTTTTAAATTGTACAAACTGAAATTCTTCAAGTATTAAAACTTTACTCAGTTTGATTGGTTATGAATAATTATTTTTTAGCTTTTTCTTTCTTTGTACCGTATTTACTACGACTTTGTTTTCTATCTTTTACACCAGCAGTATCTAAACTACCACGAACAATGTGATAACGTACACCTGGTAAATCTTTTACCCTTCCTCCGCGTATTAATACAATAGAGTGCTCTTGCAAATTATGTCCTTCACCAGGAATATAAGCAATTACTTCAATTTTATTGGTTAAACGAACTTTTGCCACTTTGCGTAATGCAGAGTTAGGCTTTTTAGGAGTTGTAGTATAAACTCTTGTACATACTCCTCTACGTTGAGGGCAAGCATCTAAAGCTCTTGATTTGCTTTTTGCTCTAATAATTTCACGACCTTTTCTTACTAATTGTTGTATTGTAGGCATTGTAACCTTTAATTTTTAGGACGGCAAAAGTAGAAGTTTTTACTTAAATACCAAAACAAAACACAATTTATTTTAGTTTTTTACCCACATTTATTGAAAAACTAAATGAATTTGAAAAAATTATTCACAATAAAGTAAAAAGAGAACCAATAATTGATTCTCTTTTATAAAAATATTTGAATTAAAATTCGTTCAAATTAAATTTCATAAATCCAGCCAAATTCATCTTCAGCAACTCCGTATCTAATGTTGTTTAATCTATCTCTTAATTCTGGAGAAACTTTCCATTCATCTACATTAAAATGCATTACATAATCTTTATATTTCAATTCTCTAATGAAAGAAATAGAGGCTGCTGTTCCTGTTCCAAACACTTCTTTTAATAATCCAGATTTATGTGCTTCTATCAATTCATCTATAGAAATTTTTCTTTCTTCTACTTCTAATCCCATTTTTTGTAAAATGGTTTTAGAGCTATCTCTTGTAATTCCTGCTAAAATTGTTCCATCTTCCAATGAAGGGGTTACAGCTTTATTGTCAATTATAAAAAATACATTCATTGTTCCTACTTCTTGCAAATATTTATGTTCAAAAGCATCAGTCCATAAAACTTGGTCATAACCTTGTAATCTTGCATTGGTTGTAGGATATAAACTTGCACCATAATTTCCTGCATTTTTTGCAAAACCAACGCC
>JAIXLB010000019.1 GCA_026931905.1 Chitinophagales bacterium | reverse complement strand
AATTATTCCTAAATGAATTGTTAAGTAATTTTTATATTATGTAAATTATATTTGTCTATATGTAAAACATACTTTACATTTACTAAAATTTTTAAACTATGCTACATCAATTTTTATTGCCTAACAAATACAAAAAATGGGGATGGTTTTTATTAATTCCTTCAACTATTGTAGGTATCATTTTAATTACCAATGGTATAGAAAACCTACCATTGAACACTAAAGTATTTGCCATTTATAATGATGAAATTTTTGGCAAGTCTGAATTTTTTAGTGTCATAAAAACCAATATTACAGGTACTCTTGTTGGCTCTTTATTTATTATTGGCGGTTTATTAATAGTTTTTTCAAAAGAAAAAAATGAAGATGAATTTATTGCCAACCTCCGTCAATCATCTTTATTATGGGCAGTACTTGTAAATTATATTTTACTGCTGTTTTCTTTTGTATTTATTTATGGTATTGCTTTTATGAATATTATGCTGTTTAATATGTTTACAGTACTAATTATTTTTATTGTAAGGTTTAATTATGTTTTATATCGCAACTCAAAATTTAATTCAGATGAAAAATACCATTAAAGTAGAAAGAGCTATAAAAAATTTAACTCAAGAAGAATTAGCTAATAAAATTGCTGTAAGCAGGCAAACTATTAATGCCATAGAAACCAATAAATATGTACCTTCTACAGTGTTAGCTTTAAAAATTGCAAAGCTTTTTAAAAAGCCTGTTGAAGAAATTTTTATTTTGGAAAAAGGGGATTAAATGCTACAAACAATTTACAAAGTATCTTTGCAAAAAAATATTAAACATGAATTTTAATACCTATTTAAAACATTTTGAAGCTATCTTAAACTCCTCCACTCCTGCTGAGCCTTATAATGATGCTTCATTTATGGAATATACAAAACTCAATTGGTCAAGATTAAATCGTTGGTTAAAAACAGGTGTATTAAACCCAGCAACTATTGAAAAAATTAATAGTATAAAAAGTCAACAAAAATGGATAGTAATATCTGAACCTTGGTGTGGCGATGCTGCACATATTGTACCTTTTATTGCCATGATGGCTTCATTAAATTCTAACATTGAATTAGAAATTCAACTTAGAGATAGTGGCTCTGAAATTGATAATTATTTAACCAATGGCAGTAAATCAATACCCAAATTAATTATTCGTGATTCTAATGGAGTAGATTTGGCAGTTTGGGGTCCAAGA
Organism: Chitinophagales bacterium; assembly: GCA_026931905.1. Taxonomy (GTDB): domain Bacteria; phylum Bacteroidota; class Bacteroidia; order Chitinophagales; family Chitinophagaceae; genus UBA1930. The sequence continues at coordinate 9,296 of JAIXLB010000019.1, read as the reverse complement.
CCTTTAGCCTGCCAAATTGAATTTAATACATTAAAAGCAGCAGATACATCATTTGATGAATTAAAAGTTGCCCTACAAAAATGGTACAATAATGATAAAGGCACTTTAATTCAACAAGAAATTAGGGCATTACTTGGTTAGAAAAATTACCAAGTTTTTTCGCCCTTTTTCATCTTTTCTATTGTTTCCTGATAAGCAGCTTTGTCTTCATCATTAGTAAGTAAGCCCATAGCTTTTGTTTCCATTGCAACAGCTTCATCTACATGTCCTAATTTATATAACAAGTTAGCATAAGTATCCATGAATGATGGGTTTTCTTTATCTGCAAAAGATTTTTTACTCCAACGTAAAGCAATATTTAATTGCTCAGCGTTTTCATTTTGCTCAAAAAATGTCCAGGCAAAACTGTTTAAATCATTGGCACTAATTTTTGCTTCATATTTTTCTATGTATTGCATGGTAGCTGCAAAATAATTATCCCATTCTTTTGCTGCTTTATATACACTTGTTTTTGCTTTTAAAATACTTTCACTTGCAAATTCAGGATATTTTTCATTAATATTTTCTTCCATTTTTTTCCATTCTTCTTCTGAAGGGAAACTACCTCTTTTTATTTTCTTAAAAACTTCTTCTTGTGTAATAATACCAACAATAGTTTTACTTGCTTTGTAATCGCCTAAAATATGGTCAGCCTTTTCATAATTTTTTATTAAAAACTGAAATCCTTTGCTACTGCTTTCTTGACTAAAACGTACAATAAATTCCAGTGTTTCTTTACTCCAATAATCTTTTTGAGTTTCCAAATAAGCATCTGCAACTTCTGCAGCAAATTTCATTTCATAAACATCACTTGCAGCATAAGCAAGATTTTTTAAAAATTTAGTTTCTCTATTACCTTCTTGATATTTTTTTTGTAAAGTATAAAATTGTTTTTCAGGATCAAGGGCAGATTTTCCTTTCTCAATAAATCCATTTACGTCAGATGAGCCTACAGCTCTATGCACCAACTCTCCTTTTGAATTTAAAAATAAATAAGTAGGATATACTATTACGTTGTATTTTTTTTCCATTTCTGCTGCTGCTGCATACCAACTTTTTATTTCTTCATTATCTGCATCAGTTTTATCCATTTGTACTTTTACATTTATAAAATTGGCATTGTAAAATTTTCCTGCTTCAGGCATTGGAAAAATAGTTTTGCTCATGTATTTACATGGTCCACACCAAGTAGTATAAGCATCTATCATAATATACTTTTTTTCTTTAGCAGCTTGTTTTAAAATTTCATTCCAAGTTTTACCATGCACAAATTTCATTCCTTCTTGTGCAAATAAAATTTGAGGTAATAAGAAAAGAATAAGCAACAACTTTTTCATATTATAGGTTTTATTTTAAAAAATATTTTTTAGAATAATAAAGTAAAAATAAAATGCTTTGTGTAAAAATTTATTAATGATTTATTCTTCAGCAAAATCAACATCATCACTATCCAGCAATTCTCTTTCTATTTCTTCCATTTGAATAATATCCCAAGCTTCACTTTCTGTGGGTGTAGTATTCATCAACTCCAATAATTCCCAGTTTTCTAAATTATTTTCAACATTTTTTTGTAAACAACAAACTACAAAGCTTGCATTATTTTCATAAAAAGTTTGTTGCAACTTTACCAAATTATTTCCTGCCTCCTCATCAATGTTTTTAACACTTTCTACATGCAGAATAATGTTTTTTACAGATTGAGTTAAATAAGGCAAGCAAATAGCTGAAATTTCATCAGCCACATTGGCATTAATTTCATTTTCTTGAATAGTTATTGTAGCAAATTTTTCTTTGGTATCAATTTTGAAATTCATAATTATATTTCATTAACATTGTGTGAATAAAAGTGTAGTAACTTAGCTCAAAAATATTCTTTATCATTGTATAAACCCAAACATATATGGATAATAATTTTTCGGCACAGGTAAAAGAGATAATTTCTTTCAGCAGAGAGGAAGCATTGAGATTAGGAAATGATTTTATTGGAACAGAACACTTATTACTTGGATTGATAAGAGATGAGGAAAATATTGCTATAAAAGTTTTAAAAAGCCTTAAAGTAGATTTGTATGCCCTTCGTAAAGAAATTGAATTAGCTGTGAAAGACAAATCAGGAAAAAATGTAGCCAACATAAATAGCTTACCATTAACTAAACAAGCAGAAAAAGTAATTCGTGTTACTGTATTAGAATCAAAAGCATTAAAAAGCCCCTTGGTAGAAACTGAACATTTACTGTTAAGTATTTTAAGAAATAAAGAAAATATTGCAACACAAATCTTAAATCAATTCAACATAGATTATGACATGTTTAGAAATGAATTAGATATTGTAGGTATTGCTCCATTCAACCCCCCTACTCCAAAATCTGAATTTACAGACGATGATGATGAAGATGATTTAGATGAAGGCAAAAAAGGAGGTGGCAGTTTTTCTCAAAAAAGCTCCAGTAAACAATCTACATCCAACACAAAAAGCAAAACGCCTGTTTTAGATAATTTTGGAAGAGATGTAACAAAAATGGCAGAAAATGGTTCTTTAGACCCCATTGTAGGAAGAGATAATGAAATAGAAAGAGTATCACAAATACTTTCAAGAAGAAAGAAAAATAATCCTGTTTTAATAGGCGAACCTGGAGTAGGTAAAACTGCTATAGTAGAAGGTTTAGCATTAAGAATTGTTCAAAGAAAAGTAAGCAGAGTTTTATTTGACAAAAGAGTTATTTCATTGGACTTAGCTGCATTGGTTGCAGGCACAAAATATCGTGGGCAGTTCGAAGAAAGAATGAAAGCCATAATGAATGAATTAGAAAAAAACAGAGATGTTATACTTTTTATTGATGAAATACATACTATTATTGGTGCAGGTGGAGCAAGTGGCAGTTTAGACGCAAGTAATATTTTTAAACCAGCTTTATCAAGAGGCGAATTGCAATGTATAGGTGCAAGTACTTTAGACGAGTACAGAATGTACATTGAAAAAGATGGAGCATTGGATAGACGTTTTCAAAAAGTAATGGTTGACCCTCCATCTGTTGAAGAAACTATTCAAATTTTACACAACATAAAAGGTAAGTACGAAGATTATCATAGCGTAATGTATGATGATGCAGCACTTGAAGCATGTGTTAAATTAAGCGATAGATACATGACTGATAGACTGTTGCCAGACAAAGCAATAGATGTTTTAGATGAAGTAGGTGCAAGAGTGCATTTAAAAAACATCAATGTACCTAAAGAAATAGTTGAATTAGAAAAACAAATTGAAGAAATAAAAGTTGAGAAAAACAAAGTAGTAAAAAGTCAAAGATTTGAAGAAGCAGCTTCATTAAGAGATAAAGAAAAACGTTTAGGAGAAGAATTAGAAAATGCAAAAAATGTTTGGGAAGAAGATAGCAAACACAAACGTTTTCCTATTACAGAAGAACATATTGCTGAGGTAATAAACATGATGACAGGAATTCCTGTAAAACGAATGGTAGAAGCAGAAACAGAAAAATTGCGTAAGATGAGTGATGACATGAAAGGAATGGTAATTGGGCAAGATGAAGCAATTATAAAAGTGGTAAAAGCAATTCAACGAAATAGAGTGGGTTTAAAAGATCCTAAAAAGCCGATAGGTTCATTTATATTTTTAGGACCTACTGGTGTAGGAAAAACTGAATTAGCCCGTAGCCTTGCCAAACATTTATTTGATACCGAAGATGCTTTGATAAGAATTGATATGAGTGAGTATATGGAAAAATTTACAGTAAGTCGTTTAATTGGTGCACCTCCAGGATATGTAGGTTATGAAGATGGAGGACAACTTACTGAAAAAGTTCGTAGAAAACCATACAGTGTTATTTTATTAGATGAAATTGAAAAAGCACATCCAGATATTTACAACATTCTTTTACAAGTATTAGATGATGGTATGCTAACTGATGGTGCAGGTAGAAAAATTAATTTCAAAAATACACTCATCATCATGACATCAAATATTGGTGTACGTCAATTAAAAGAATTTGGTGATGGTGTTGGTTTTGCTACTGCAGCTCGTGTACAAAATCAAGAAGAAAATAATAAAGCTGTTATTGAAAAAGCATTGAAAAAAACTTTTTCACCTGAATTTTTAAACAGAATTGATGATGTAGTTATTTTCAACTCTTTAAGCAAAGAAAACATTTTCAATATTATAGATATTTTAATGAAAGGTGTTACCAAACGCTTAACAGCATTGGGCTTAACTTTAGAATTATCTGCTGAAGCCAAAGACTTTATTGCAGATAAAGGCTATGATGTACAGTTTGGAGCAAGACCATTACACAGGGCTATTCAAAAATATTTAGAAGACCCATTAGCAGATGAAATTTTAAATACACACATAAAATCTGGTGATATTTTATTGGCAAATTTTGATAAAGAAAATAATAAAATATTTTTTGAAGTGAAACAACCAGAACAAAAAGAAAAAGCTTAATCATCATTTATAATTCTATAGAATTGAACAACATCATACATCTTGAAGACATTAATAAAAGCTACTTTATTGGTAGCAATGAATTACCAGTATTAAAAGGTATTTCATTAGATATTTTGAAAAACGAGTATGTAGCATTAATGGGACCAAGCGGTAGCGGAAAAAGTACACTTATGAATATTATAGGTTGTTTAGATACAGCTACTAATGGAAAATATATTTTAAATGGAAGCGATGTAAGTAAAATGTCTGATGATGCTTTAGCAGAAGTGAGAAATAAAGAAATTGGTTTTGTATTTCAACAATTCAATTTATTACCACGTCTTTCTGCAGTTGAAAACGTTGCACTACCATTAATTTATGCAGGCATCAGAAAAAAAGAAAGAGTAGAACGTGCTATGGAAGCCTTGAAAATGGTAGGTTTGGAAGATAGAAGCCATCATAAAAGCAATGAATTAAGTGGAGGACAAATACAACGTGTAGCCATTGCAAGAGCTTTGGTAAATAATCCTGCATTGTTATTAGCAGATGAACCTACTGGAAATTTAGACACAAAAACTTCTATTGAAGTAATGGAAATTTTTTCAAAAATTCAAGAAGCTGGTAACACCATTGTTTTAGTAACACATGAGGAGGATATTGCGAATTATGCAAAACGAATTGTAAGATTGAGAGATGGTTTAATTGAAACAGATGTATTAAAAGAAGAAGCAGTAACAGCATAATTTCTAGTTACTGATAAAAATAAAAATTGTATGGCAATAAAAATTTACACCAAAACAGGCGATGGAGGAAAAACTGCTTTAATAGGCGGTACAAAAGTTCCTAAAAGTCATTTAAGAATTGAAAGTTATGGCACTATTGATGAATTAAATTCTTTCATAGGATTATTAAGCGATCATATTACCAATGACGAACACTCCAAAATAATTTTAAAAGAAATTCAAGACAGACTTTTTACAGTTGGTTCTTCATTAGCAACAGACCCTGATAAAGATGCCATAATGAAATTACCTGATTTAAAAGAAGAAGACATTACCCTGTTAGAAAATGAAATAGATAACATGAACGAAATATTACCAAAAATGAAAAATTTTATTTTACCTGGTGGTCATGTTGCAGTTTCTACAGCTCATGTTACTCGTTGTGTATGCAGAAGAGCAGAGAGAAATTGTGTAGCTATGCAACAAGAAGAAATGTTTATTAGTCCTTTGGTTATAAAATATATTAATCGTTTAAGCGATTATTTATTTGTTTTGGCAAGGTTTATAGCCCACAATTTACAAGTAGAAGAAATTGCATGGAAAGCAAGAATTTAATTTTCTATTGTACTTTATCATTTTTTTTCTAACCATTATTTTTAAAAAAGTTACTTTTGTTTACCTAATTTTTTCATTAAATAATTTATTAAATTATGTCCACTTCAGCAGCAAATAAAGTAGCCCAAGAAACTGCCAACGATTTTTTGCCATTACAAGGTACAGATTATGTAGAGTTTTATGTAGGCAATGCAAAACAAGCAGCACATTTTTATAAAACAGCATTTGGTTTTCAAAGCCTTGCTTATGCAGGTCCAGAAACAGGTGTAAGAAATAAAGCAAGCTATGTAATTACCCAAAACAAATTAACTTTTGTATTAACCACACCTTTAAAAACAGATAATACTATTGCAGAGCATATCTATAAACATGGTGATGGAGTAAAATATTTAGCACTTCGTGTAGATGACGCAACAGATGCTTGGCATCAAACAACAAAAAGAGGTGGTAAAAGTTATATGGAGCCTACTACTTTAAAAGATGATAATGGCGAAGTGGTATTAAGTGGCATTCATACTTATGGCGATACTGTACATCTTTTTGTAGAAAGAAAAAACTACAAAGGTGCATTTATGCCAGGGTTTGTAAAATGGGAAAGTGCTTACAACCCTACTGATACAGGGCTTTTGTATGTTGATCATTGTGTAGGAAATGTAGGTTGGAATCAAATGAATCCATGGGTAAAATTTTATGAAGATGTAATGGGTTTCAGAAATATTTTAAGTTTTGATGATAAAGATATTTCAACAGAATATTCTGCTTTAATGAGTAAAGTAATGAGTAATGGAAATGGATTTGTAAAATTTCCTATCAATGAACCTGCAGAAGGAAAAAAGAAAAGCCAGGTAGAAGAATATTTGGATTTTTATAATGGTGAAGGTGTACAACACGTTGCCATTGCAACACATGATATTATAAAAACTGTTACTGATTTACAAAATAGAGGAGTTGAGTTTTTAAAAGTTCCTACAACTTATTATGAAACTATTTTAGACAGAGTAGGCAAAATAGATGAAGACTTGCAACCATTAAGCGAATTAGGTATTTTAATAGATAAAGACGATGAAGGTTATTTACTTCAAATTTTCACAAAACCATTACAAGACCGCCCTACCCTTTTCTTTGAAATTATACAACGCAAAGGAGCAAAAAGTTTTGGTAAAGGAAATTTTAAAGCCTTGTTTGAAGCCTTAGAAAGAGAACAAGCATTAAGAGGAAATTTATAATTTCATCTTAATTAATTTTATTTTCTGGAGGGTTGCTATTTATGAAACAGCAACTCTCTGTATTTTGGTAAAGTCCAATTATTATTACCCACTAATTGTTCTAATTTATCTACATGATACCTTAGTTTATCAAAATACATTTCTTTTACTTGACTATCATAAGCAATAGCTTTTGTTCGTGTATCTTCAATTTTGTTGGCAATTTTTCTTGCTTTTACCAACTCATCTACATTGGTGTAAACATGTTGTAAATGATTACTTACTTTATTTAAAATTTCTAATTGTGCAGTATAAGATGTTTCAGGTAGCCCAATAGCTTTTAAACCATTAATATTGGTTAATAATTCATTTTGATATTGAATGGCTATAGGAATAATATGATTTAATACTAAATCTCCCATTACTCTTGCCTCTATTTGAATTTTTTTGATATACTTTTCTAATTCAATTTCATGTCTTGCTTCTAATTCTGAATGTGTAAAAACATTATTATTTTCAAACATTTTTTTAGCTTTATCAGTAACCATTGCATCTAAAGCTAAAGGTGTTTTAGGCACATTGGGTAAACCTCTTTTTGCTGCTTCATGATGCCAGGCTTCGCTATATCCATCTCCTTCAAATAAAACTTTTTTACTTTCTTTAATATATTTTTGAAGTACTTGTAAAATAGCAATTTCTTTCTTTTCATCTTTTTCTATTAAGCCATCTACTTCTGTTTTAAATTGCTTTAAAGTTTCTGACATTATAGTGTTTAGAATCGTCATGGCATTGGCACAATTTGCAGAAGAACCAACAGCTCTAAACTCAAATTTATTTCCAGTAAATGCAAAAGGCGATGTTCTGTTTCTATCTGTATTATCTAATAATAATTCAGGAATATTTTTATGAATATCTAATTTTAAAATGGCTTCATCTTGTTCGTCAAACTTATCTCCTACTCTTTTTTCTACATCTTCTAATACCTTAGTTAAATTTTCTCCAATAAAAACAGAAATAATAGCTGGTGGTGCTTCGTTTGCTCCTAATCTGTAATCATTTCCTGCACTTGCAATAGAGGCTCTTAATAAATCTGCATAATCATTTACTGCTTTAATAGCATTCACAAAAAATGTTAAGAACATTAAATTAGTTTTTGGCGTTTTTCCAGGTGCTAATAAATTAACACCAGTATCAGTACACAAACTCCAATTATTATGTTTACCACTTCCATTTATGCCTGCAAAAGGTTTTTCATGAAATAATACTTTTAATTGATGCCTGTTTGCTACTCTTTCCATTACATCCATTAAAAGTGTGTTGTGATCTACTGCTATGCTTACTTCTTCAAACATAGGGGCACATTCATATTGACCTGGTGCTACTTCATTATGTCTGGTTCTTAGTGGTATTCCTAATTTATAGGCTTCAGTTTCAAAATCTCGCATAAACGTATAAATTCTATCTGGAATTGAACCAAAATAATGGTCTTCTAATTGTTGTCCTTTAGCAGATAAAGCCCCAAAAACCGTTCTACCACATTGAGTAATATCTGGTCTTGCAAATGCAAGTGTTTCATCAATAATAAAATATTCTTGCTCCCAACCAAGAGTTGCAGAAACTTTTGTAATATTTCTATCAAAATAATTACATACATCTACAGCACTTTTATTTAAGACATCTAATGCTTTTAAAAGAGGAGCTTTATAATCTAATGATTCGCCAGTGTAAGCAATAAAAATGGTAGGAATACATAAGGTTTTTCCTTGTCCAATTTCCATGATAAATGCAGGAGAAGAGGAATCCCAAGCGGTATAACCTCTTGCCTCAAATGTTGTTCTTAAACCACCATTTGGAAAAGATGAAGCATCAGGCTCTTGTTGCACTAAAGCAGCTCCATCAAATTCTTCTATAGCTGTTCCATCGCTTTTAATAGTAAAAAAAGAATCATGTTTTTCTGCAGTAATGCCAGATAATGGTTGAAACCAATGTGAAAAATGTGTTACTCCTTTACTTTCTGCCCATGCTTTTAATCCATTTGCAATTTGATTTGCAACAGTTCTATCAATTTTTTTTCCTCCTTTTACACTGGCTATTAAATTTTTATAAGCATCTTCATTTAAGTATTCTCGAGCAGTTTCTAACGTAAATACATTTTCATTAAAAATGGCTTTAATTTTTGCTGGACCTTCAAATTTTACATCTTCTCTTTCAAAAAGTGAATTTAATGCAGTAAATCTAAATGACATGTTTTTTCAGTTTTATACTGCAAATATT
>JAIXLB010000064.1:59664-80060 GCA_026931905.1 Chitinophagales bacterium | reverse complement strand
ATAATAATCAGCCCCTAATAGATAAGTTTGTTTTAGAGTTTACAGATGTATTTAAAACCAACAATGATTTTGCTAAGAAACACTATCCAAAATTGTGGAGTTTTTTTATTGCACGATTAAAAGAAAAATCAGACTTTGAAAACATAGTAACTATTAAAGCCCACATTAAAAATATTAATGAGTATATCAAAAATGCAAACGATATACCAAGTACAAAATTAATAACACTCCAAAGGCTACTTTTTGAATATCAATTATTGCATAAAGCAGATAGTTTTAATCAAAAAGTAAACGATTACTTAAAAGAAAATCAAAGCAGTATTGAGTACTGTATGAATGCTATTGAAAATGAGCTAAACAAAACCACCACCCAGCCCACAATACCACAAAAGGAAATACAGCCTATTAAATGGCAAAAACAAAGCGTTTTACTTGCTTACCTCATCAATGAATTAAAAACTTATGGCTTTATAGATGAGGGGAATATTTGGGCTATTTGTGAGCAAGTATTTGTAGATAAAAAAGGCAACCCGATAAAAGCCCAAACCTTTACAAGTATGGTTAAAAACTATGAGAACAACCAAACACCCGATGGCAGAAAGGGAAAGCCAAAAGAACATACTGAATTAACAGAGCTTGTAACATTACTTAAAACATTATCTAAAGAAATAGACAAGCCATAAAAACTTTACAGCCCTTTACAGTAAAGCCCAGTCAATTTTAATGCCTATTGTTTCTATTCATTTTTGCCCTTGTAATTACACAAACAAGGTTTTGCAAAACCAATTATTTAAACTTTTAAAGAATTGGAAAAATGAATTTAGAAACAAAAGAGGTATTAACCCTTAATGAAGTAAGCCTATACACAGGGCTAAGCAAAAGCCATATTTATAAGCTATGCAGTACTGGAGGCATACCCTTTTACAAGCCTTTTGGTAAGGTTAATTATTTTGATAGGCTGGAGATTATCGAATGGCTTAAACAAAATAGGGTAAACACCACAAAAGAAATAGAGGGCAAAGCCTCCACATTTGTAACCCTTAACAAAGGAGGTGCAAAATGATAGCTGGATATTACAAGCTGGTAGCCCTCCCCGATGAGGTAAAAACCCAAAACAAGATAAGAAGTAAAGCCCGATTAGATTGTATTGCCTTTGCAGGGAACTACAAAGGATTGACAAATTTTGTCAATAAACAAGGGCAATTATTCTTTTACAAAACACCTTGCAGGGAGTTTGTAGAAACACAAAGCAAAAGAGTAGCCGAGTGGAGTTTAACCAATAGCAGCCTAAATTTTAGCAGTATCTACATTGAGGATTTTGATTTTTTAGAGTATGGATATGGCTACCCAAATGCCAAACCGAGATTAAGCAATGGAGAGCCAAACCCGTTGTACCCTTTCAAAAATGATGGCTATTTGTTTATAGTAAATAAGGATTACAGCCAAATTGAAATACTGGTTATTCAAGATGGCAGAAACCTAATAAGCCACTACTACCAGCATTTAATTGATGGTTATTTTGATACTGAAATACAAAGATTGAGGGCAGAGGCAAAACCATTCTTTGACTATATCGGTTTGCAAAGTGCTAATAGTAAGTTGTAACCATTGACAAAAAATATCAATTATGTATGATACTTTAAATCTTTGGTTATCTAATGAGGCAATAAAAGAAAGTGGGTATTTGCAGAGAGTACCCACACTTTTAACCAATGCCAAAGAAACCTACAAACAAGATACTGGAGAGGTATATTTTACAGGTAGTGTTTTGGGTATGCTTACAAGTGTTTCAAGTGCTGGAATTAGTCTAAAAGGTAGCATTTGTAAAAGCTATTTGCCCGATAATTTTCACACCCTTACAAGGCAAGATACACAAAGAGCCATTGAACAACTGGAGGATATTACTAATTTACCGATAAAAGAAGCTGATGTAAAAAGGATAGATTTTGCACAAAGTCTTACAGTAACTCAAAGCCCTCAAAACTATTTTAGCTTTTTGGGAGAGTGCAACCATTACAAAAGATTAACCCAGCCCAAAAGTTTATACTATCAAAATGGGATGAGGACAAAAATATTTTACAACAAGATAGCAGAGGGCAAAGCTAAAGGGCAAATAATACCTCCAATTTGGGCAAATAAACACATTTTAAGGTATGAACTAAGATATACAAGCCGATTGCCTTACCAGTTCAATAAAACCAAAATACAAGCCCAAAATTTGTATAATGAGGGCTTTTATATTGGTATGGTGGAACGCTGGATAAAAGAGTATGAAACTATACACAAAAACAATTCAATTTTAGACAAAATGAATATTAAGCAAATAGAAACACCAAAAGACTTTATGTATCAAATGGCACTCTTACAAATTAAGGAGATAGGCATACAAAAAACACTTGAAAGCATTGAGCAACTAAAAGCACAAAACCAATTTAAGCATAAAGAATATTACAGCAGATTAAAAGCCGATATAAAGAAACTTTGCAAAAGAGAGGCATTAACAGAGGGTAGTAACCTTATTGCCGAGTTAGATAAAAAAGTAAAGCAGGTAAAAAAGTATTGCAGGTAAGTGCTAATAGTAAGTTGTAATTGATGACAAATTTTATCAATAATCATTAAACAGAAAAAACAATGAAAGCAGAATATAACACCAAATTGGATAAAAATTTGGAGCTATTTATTAAATTGAGAATAGAGGGCAAAAGTTTTGATGAGATAGCAAAAGCCCTGAATGTGGCAAAAGGCACTTTAATAGACTGGAATAAAAAAGCCGATGTAAAAAATACCATTGATGAGGGCAAAGCATTTGCCATAAATGAAGTGGTAAAAACATTTCAATTTTCCCAAAGGGAACGATTAAAAACATTGTTAGAACTATCAAAGAAAATCAATACAGAGTTATTAAGTAGAGATTTGGTAGATGTCCCAGGAGATAAATTACTACAAATGAGTATTGCAAATGAGGGTAGGATTTTGAAAATAATTGAAACCCAAAGGCAAATAGGGGAAAATTCAATGATAATAGATCTTGATAATGGAGATGGATTTTTCAATTTCAAGTTAGATGAGTAAGGAAACTAAAAACTATCCAAAAAGCTACCATATTTTAGCCTCCTATTTGGGGGCTTTTTTATGGTTAATAGTTATTGTTTTACTCAAAATTGTTGCTAATTTGACTTTTTTCTAAATCAAAAAACAGCTAAATTCTTTACCAGTAAAGGTTTTAGCCTATGACTGTACTTTTTGTATCGGAAAGTAATTTACTTTCTTTGGTTTATTATTATTAGATTTTAAACAAAAGAAATTGCCTTTATTGAATATCAATAGGCTGAAAGCCTTTGATAAAATTTGCCCAATGACATCGCCTTGGGGCCAATTGGAATATAAACAACATCAAAAACGCCCTGAAAGGGCAATATTATTTATTTTTTTCATTATAGTATTCATCTTTCACAACCTTCTAACCAAACAAATACGCCACATCATCTTATTATTTCAGTTTAAGGCAGTTTTCTGAAAATTTATACCCATTTTTATCAAAAGAGAGCATTTTTTAATAAAAAACTTGCGTATTTCATTAAACTTTACCTATTTTGCTTTCTTGCTTCAAAAGTTATTTGCAGCAAAATTTAAAATACATAAATATATTAACCTCCTAAAACTAACTTTATGGATTTAAAACAAATTCACGAACTGATTAAAATTGTAAATAAAAGCAATATTGGAGAAATCAGTATTGAAGATAAAGATGGTAAGGTAACAATAAAACAAAAGGAAGATAAAACTGTAACCATGTCTGCACAAGCAGTAGCACCACAAGTTTACAATATTGCACCACCCGTTCCCCAAGCTCCAACTACAGCACCTGCAATTACAAATGCACCAGCACCTGCTTCTTCACCAGCACAAGATGAAAATTTAATAACTATAAAAAGCCCTATGATTGGAACTTTTTATAGAAAATCATCGCCAGATAAACCTCCATTTGTAGAAGTAGGCTCTGAGGTTTCTCAAGGGCAAGTTGTTTGTATTATTGAGGCTATGAAACTTTTTAATGAAATAGAAAGTGAAATATCAGGAACAATAGTAAAAGTATTGGTAGATGATTCAAGTCCTGTTGAATACGATCAGCCATTGTTTCTTGTAAAACCTTAATTAAATAAATTAGTATTTTAGGTTTAATTAATAAACCTTTATGCTATAGATGAAATTGTATTATTTTTTAACCTGTGTTTGTTTGCCATTAGAGCATATTCATTTTAAAATAATTAACTAATTGGCATAAGAACACATTAGCACATTAAGTTTCATGTTTAAAAAAATATTAATTGCCAATAGAGGAGAAATTGCACTTCGTATTATTCGTACTTGTAGAGAAATGGGTATTAAAACAGTAGCAGTTTACTCAACAGCAGATAAAGAAAGTTTACATGTGCGTTTTGCAGATGAAGCAGTTTGTATAGGTAAACCAGCAGGAGCAGAAAGTTACTTAAATATGCAGCATATTATGGCTGCTGTAGAAATTACCAATGCAGATGCTATACACCCAGGCTATGGATTTTTAGCAGAAAATGCAAAGTTCTCTCAATTATGTGTTGATCATGGAATAAAATTTATAGGACCAACTCCTGAAATGATTAACAAAATGGGAGATAAAATTACCGCCAAAGAAACTATGATTGCAGCAGGAGTACCTGTTGTACCTGGAAGTGGCGGGCTTTTACAAAGTGTAGAACAAGCAAAAGATTTAGCAAAAAATGTGGTGGGCTATCCTGTTATTTTAAAAGCAACTGCCGGTGGTGGAGGTAAAGGAATGAGAGTAGTATGGAGTGAAGATGAATTAGAGAAAGCTTATGATACTGCAAAAGCAGAAGCAGCAGCATCGTTTAAAAACGATGGTATTTATATGGAAAAATTTGTAGAAGAACCTCGCCATATAGAAATACAAATTGCAGGCGACCAATATGGTAATTTTTGTCACATGAGCGAAAGAGATTGTAGTATTCAACGTCGCCATCAAAAATTGGTAGAAGAATCTCCTTCTCCTTTTATGACTCCTGAACTTCGTAAAGCTATGGGAGAAGCTGCTATTAAAGCTGCTGCTGCTATTAATTATGAAAGTGTAGGAACCATTGAGTTTTTAGTAGATAAAAATCGCAATTTCTATTTTATGGAAATGAATACTCGTATTCAGGTAGAACATTGCGTTACAGAAGAGGTAATTAATTTCGATTTAATAAAAGAACAAATAAAAATAGCAGCAGGCGAAAAAATTTCTGGTAAAAACTATGAGCCAGGCATGCACGCTATTGAATGTAGAATAAATGCAGAAGACCCTTACAACGATTTTCGTCCATCACCTGGAAAAATTACAACATTACATACACCAGGAGGTCATGGAGTTCGTGTAGATAGCCATGTTTATGCAGGTTATGTTATTCCTCCTTATTACGATAGCATGATAGGAAAACTAATTACCATTGCCCGTACAAGAGAAGAAGCAATAGATACCATGTATCGTGCATTGAGTGAGTATGTTATTGAAGGTATAAAAACCACTATTCCTTTTCATTTACAATTAATGCAAAACGAAGATTTTAGAAAAGGCAATTTCACAACCAAGTTTTTAGAAACTTTTAAGATGAAATAAATTTTTTATCGTGTATTATAAAAAGAAGAGGCTGTCCGACTTTTTAATGCAGCCTCTTCTTATTATTACCTAATAGTTGTAATTTAGAATAGGCTAATAAATATTAAACAACAGGCTTATTTTTATCCTATTAACATTTTTTGGCTTCGTTTTTGATTTTCACTTGGTACTTTTATAAGTGCTATTGGGTATTTTATAACTCAAAAGTTATAATTCTGTGTAAAAGTTAAAAAAAAATTATCTATTTGTTGTAACAAAAATTTAAACTCATTTTTTAAAGTATAAAAAGTATATTATTATGAAAACAACAAAATACGCATTGGTGATCTTATTGTTTAGTTCAATTAGTTATGGTGCAATGTCACAAAAGGCTAAAGATGAAAAACAAAAATATGGTTGTAGTGCAGAGCAACCCAAAGCAAAAGTATTTATAGAAGATACAACACCAGGCAGGGGACTTGCAGATAATTATTATTTATGGGATAATGGTAAAACATTGTATGTAAAATTTTTGAGTGGTAGTAAGCAAATGCAACAAAAAGTAAAAACCATTGCTAAAGAATGGGAAAAATATGCCAATATTAAATTTGAATTTGTAGAAGTAGGAGCATCTCATATACGAGTAAACTTAGATGATAAAGGAGGGCATAATTCTGTAATAGGAACATTGGCTGTTTCTGTACCACAAGACGAAAAAACAGTAAACTTCGATACCACAGATTTTAAAAGCTATGCAGCTATGTATAGAACTGTATTGCATGAATTTGGTCATGCTATTGGGTTATTGCATGAGCATTATAGCCCTGTTTCTGGTATTCGTTGGAATAAACAAGCAGTGTATGATGATTTGAAAAAAACACAAGGATGGACAAAAGAAATGGTTGATGTAAATTTATTTACTGAATATAATTTAACTTACACCAATGGTACAAAATACGATCCTAAATCTATTATGCACTATCCTATTTTTCCTCGTTGGACAACCGATGGATATAGTGTAAACTGGAACAATCAACTATCGCAAGGAGATATTACTTTGGTTGAAACATTATACCCCAAATCTGGTAAAAGACTTAATGAAGCACCAAGATTTTCAGTATCTGATTTTGCAGGAATTACTGTAAACAACAACGCCAATAAACAAGGTATTTCTATATATCCTTCATTCAATATTAATACTTCTGGAAGACCAGCAAGAGTTTACTTTATTGCTTCTTTTTATGACGAAGATGGTAATCCTATTAGAAAAGAAACACAATCTTACAATGTAGCAGGAGTAGCATCTACCTATGTAACTTATGTTTTAGAAGTTGATAAAACAATTCCAGTAAATAAGGTTCGAAAAAATGATGTAGAATTATTTATTCCTTATAGCGAATTGCCTGTTATAAAAGGAAAAAATAACTTTCAAGTAATGTTTACAGTATTTCTATTGGACGATAAAGAACTTAAGCCTTTATATCAATCAAAAAGAAAAGTGTTTAACTTTATAAAATCATAAATCAAAAATTAAATCTTATTACACATCATCTAAAAAAATAAAAAATGAAAACTATAAAACAGTTATTAGTAATTACAGCAGGCATTTTATTTACAACTGCTGCTATAGCACAACAAAAAAAGGAATATAAAAAAATGGGATGCGCAACCATTGAACCCAGTCAAATTTTTGCCTTTGATACTACAGAAACAGGCAAAAGAGGTATGGCAGATAATTATTACTTATGGGATAATGGAAAAACGCTTTATGTGAAAATTTTAAATGGCAGTCCACGTTACAAAGCCATGATTCAAAAATATGCTAAAGAATGGGAAAAATATGCCAACATAAAATTTCAGTTTGTAGAAGTGGGCAACTCTCATATAAGAGTTATTTTAACAGGCAATGATGGTGGTGGAAATTATTCTAAATTAGGTACAATGGCTTTAATGGTACCACAAGACGAACACACTTTGCATTTAGATACAACCTCTTTTACAACACCTGAATATACTTATACAGCTATTGTACATGAGTTTGGGCATGCCATTGGTTTAATGCACGAACACATGAGCCCTGTATCTGGTATTCATTGGGATAAAAACAGAGTGTATGCAGCATATAAAATGAGTCAAGGTTGGGATAAAGACATGGTAGATGCTCAGTTATTTAAAAAATACAACACAAGCTATACCAATGGTACAAAGTACGATTCTAAATCTATTATGCACTATCCTATTTCTCGTTGGGAAACTACAGATGGTTATTATGTAGATTGGAATTACAGCATTTCTGAAGGAGATAAGGCTTTAGTAGCAGCATTGTATCCTAAAAAAGGAGATAGAAAAAATGAAGTGCCCAGATTTACAGTTAGTGGTTTTACTAAAATGGAAGTTGAAAAAAATGATAATAAAGAAGGTGTAAGTTTTTATCCATCATTTACTATAAACACAGCAGGCAAAAGTGGTAGAGTGTATTATTTAGCAGTATTTACAGATGATGCAGGCAATATGTTCGAAACTACAAGCAATGAATATAAAGTGTTTGGAGTATCTGGCACATCAAGAACTACAGTTTTAAATCCTGGACAAAAAATTGAAGTAAATAAAAACAAAAAAGATTTTGAATTGTTTATTCCTTATTCTGAAATTCCTGAAAAAATTAGAAACAAGAATATTAGAGCTTCGTTTTATGTATTCCTTTTCGATAACGATGAAATGAAATTATTGTATGCTTCTAAGAGTGTACCATGCAATATGGCAAGATAATTTCAACTAAACTTTTAAAAAAATCAAAGCTGCTTATTTTATTGAGCAGCTTTTTTATTGTAGTTATAATAAAGACAAAGCCCTACATCAATTAAGATGCAAGGCTTTTTTTGTCCAACTATAACCAACTGTGAGAAAACTAAATATAAAACTGTAACAGTAATAGCTGATTCATTGAATAATTTTCCTTTACATGAATAGTTTGTTTGGCGGGAGTAAATTCTTCTTCTTTTTGCGGTTGATGCTTTTTCTTTCTATAATCATCTTCATCATTATCAAAATTGTTTTCTGTTTTTTTAAGCCCATCATTGGTCATTATATATTCTACATTATGCCTCCAACCGTACTCATCATCATCATAAGCCTCATAAAGATTAAAGCCATTGTTGTTAAAAAAACTTATGGTAATATTAGAATTCCAGCTATAACCTTTTCCACCTTTAATCATAATTTTTTTACCTACAGGTACAGCAACTGTTAATATAATATTTTGGTTTCTGAATTTTTCTTTTGGTGTTATGGCAAAGCCTTTATCTAAGAGCAATACACTATCCATTTGAGTAATATTATAGTTTATATTTTGTGCCAATTCATTAGCTTCTAATTTACTTTTACCATTACTTAATTTTACTTGTTTTACTTGAAAACTATCAGTATTAGATTTTACAATTCTTATGTGAACATTGTTTACAACAACACTATCTTCATCAAAAGAGGCAAAAGGATAAATATCAAACATGTTATCATTGTAATAAGATTTATAAGTCTTAGCTTTTATTTCTAATTTATTAACTGTAGGGTTTTGAAGTATTACAACTTCCTCTTTTGCATTGTTGCGATATTTAAATTCTTTACTTAAATAAGCTATTAAGCAAATTAAAGAAACCCAACCCAAAGCCCATAAAGAAGAGAAAGTGTAGCGTATTATATTATTATTATCTCTTCGTTTTGCAATTCTTCTGATAATAAAAACAATAATGCTTACAACTGGCACCCATATAAATAAAATTAAAGTACCCCATGCAAAAATGTTTTCCCAACCATCAGAAATTAAATATTGTTTTAAAGGAAGTAAACTTGTAGATACAACACCCAAGCCAAGCAATGCTACAACAACAGAAAACAATACAATACCTATAATAAAATAAACAAAAATTTTAGCTACTAATGCAATTAAATCACCAATACCTTTCGTTTTTTTTCTAACTGTTGTTTCTGCTTCTGCGGAAAAAGTTTTTGCTTTTTCTGTTACGGTTTCGCCAAATTCTTCTCCTTTTTTACCTACAGTTTCACCAAATTTTTTTGCCTTTTTTGCAAATGTTTCTATATCGCTTTGAATAGTATTTTTGATATTATTCAAATCAACCTTTTCGCCCTTCATTTCCAATTTTTCTGAGGTAGTATTTGCTTCAGGTAAAATGATCCATAAAATAACATAAATTAATACTGCACCAGGGCTAAAAGAAAATTCAAAAAATCGAGGAAAACTCCAAAATCCAAAATGACTTAAACGAAATACAAATGAAATAAATGGTATAACAAATATTAACCTTGGTATCCAAACACTTACTCCAAAATAATGACTTAAACCACTGCACACACCTGCTATAACTTTTTCATCTGCATCTCTAAAAAGCCTTTTTCGTTGGCTACCTATTGTTTGTGTAGAACTACTTGGTATTACAGCCCAAAGTATAATGTAAGGTACAAACGTTACTCCAAAAGTTATTACACATAATACACGAATAATTACAGGATCAATACCAAGATAATTTGCAATGCCACTACATACACCTCCTAAAATTTTATTGTTTTCATCTCTATACATTCTTTTAGGCTCATTGCTACTATATGTTTGGTAAGATGATTGTGAATATTCCTTTTCAGCACTTGCTTTAAGCTCTTCATCATCAAAATCCTCTGGTCTGCCCATGCTGTTAATAATATTATTTACATCTGTTTCTGTTATACAAGTATTTCCTTTTTTTAAAACTTCTGCAAATAGTTCAGCAATTCTGTCTTCAATGTCATTAATAATTTCATCTTTACCCTCCTCGTTGGCAAAAAGTTTTCGAAGACTTTCTACATATTTATTTAAAATATCGTAAGCAAATTCTTCAATAGGAATTACTCTGCCTTTAAAATTGATGTTTATTACCTTTTTCATGTGTTAAGGTTTTAATAGTTAAAGTTGGTTAAGTTATTGATTGTTGGTTTGTGTAAGTGTAGCAACAGCATCTGCAAGTTCTTGCCAGGTTTTGCCAAGTTCATTATAAAAAGCCAAGCCCTGTTCTGTCATTACAAAATATTTTCTGGGTGGTCCACTGTTACTTTCAACCCATCGATAGGTTAAATAACCAGCATTTTTTAATCTGGTTAATAAAGGATATAAAGTGCCTTCTAAAATTTGAAGATTAGCTGCTTTCATTTTATCTGCAATATCACTGGGATAAACTTCTCCTTGAAGTATGATAGATAAAATACAAAACTCTAATACTCCTTTTCGCATTTGGCTTTGTGTGTTTTGTATATCCATGATGTTTGCTTTTAGTGTTTTTAATTAATTATTCAATCAACATTGCTTTTATAAGCTTAAAACATTTCTGCGAATAAAAGAGGTTTTAAACTTACGTCTGATATTCCAAAAATCTACTGCCTTAAATGAGTTTTTGGGGTTTGTAATTTCAACAGATAAAGTTTCTTTGGTTTGCTTTGATAAGTTTACTAATTCTGAACTGTTTAAAGGAGCTAATAAATTTTTTTGTTGCTTTTTCATTTTTTTATTTTTTAATGTTTTTAAAATTTAAAGTTTGTTAGGTTTTTATACCCTTTATTTATTTTGACAAGGCAAAGATGAGATATTTTACAATACTATGCAATACATAATACTATCCAATGTATTAGTAATTTGCTTAAAACAATAGCCTTAAATTTCTTGAAATGCCCTATTTATAAGGGTTTTATTAATTATTAAATTCAGTACTATGCAATACATAGTATTTGATGAGTGGCAAAATAGCGTGATGAAATACAAGAAATTTGAGTAAAAAGATTACTCTTTATCGTTTTTTAAGCCATCTTTTTAAATACTATATAGATTTATTTGTGGCAAAAAATTAATTTATACCACTCTTAAATAAAAAACAGCCCTTAAAGAGCTGCCTTATATATAAAAATCATGTGGTTAGTAAAATTTTGATTAATGCTGGTGATTTTTTTGAACATATACTGTTTCTTCTTTTTCATGTTCTTTTTCGTAAGCCTTAATAATAGCTTTTACCAATTTATGTCTTACTACATCTTCTTCATCTAATTCTATGTGTGCAATACCGTTTATATTTTTCAAAATTCGCATGGCTTTTTCTAAACCACTTCTTTGATTTCTTGGCAAATCTATTTGTGTAGGATCGCCTGTAATAATAGCTTTTGCATTAGCACCAATACGTGTTAAAAACATTTTTAGTTGTAAGTCATTGGTGTTTTGGCTTTCATCTAAAATAATAAAAGCATTATCTAAAGTTCTGCCTCGCATGTATGCCAATGGTGCAATTTCTATGGTTCTTGTACTCATGTAATAACCCAATTTATCAGCAGGTATCATGTCGTCTAAAGCATCATATAAAGGGCGTAAATAGGGGTCAATTTTTTCTTTTAAATCGCCAGGCAAAAAACCTAAACTTTCGCCTGCTTCTACTGCTGGACGAGTTAAAATAATTTTTTTCACCAATTTATTTTTCAAAGCCCTTACAGCTAATGCAACAGCAGTATAAGTTTTACCTGTTCCTGCTGGTCCTATTGCAAAAACAATATCATTTTTATCAGCAGCAGCAACCATTTTTTTCTGGTTGGCTGTTCTGGCTCTCACTGTTTTTCCATTAGGTCCAAAAACAAGAATATCATTTGGATTTTTGTCTATGAAATTATCAATTGTTTCTGCATCATCTCCTCCTAAAATTTGTTCAAAATAATTTTCACTTAAATGTCCATTTCGTTCTAAATATTGAACAATTAAATTTATTTTTTCTCTTGCAGAATCTATGTGCTCTGGTGCTCCACTTAGTTTAATGTGTGTGCCTCTTGAAAGAATTTTTAGAAGAGGAAATTTTTTCTTTAAGATATCAAATTTTCCGTTGTTAACACCAAAGAATTCAATAGGATTTACTGAATCTAAGTTAATGATTGTTTCTGTCAATGTTGTTCGTTTTTGAGTAGTACAATATTTTTAATTTTACTAACCTTTCCAAACCAAATTTAATTTTTTAATTTTTATTTTGATTGTATTTATTATACACAAATGTGGAAAGAGAATAGTAAAGAATACAAATAAACGAGTTATGATTTTTGTCTTAAAAAGTGCTTCGTAATTTTCGAGTATAAAAAAATATTTTTCTAAAATTTAGGACAGCGAATATCTTTTTCAAGATTAGGTCTGTGAGCATAGATTAATGAAATTTCCAAACCTCCTTGCTTTTGACTTGCAGTTTTTAAAGAAGAAGTATTGATGTCGTAAGTAAAGCCAAATCTAAAATCATTATATTCTAAACCAATATAGGGAATAAGAGCATCTTTTAAACGAACCCATGCACCTACATAAAAACTGGTTGGTTTATCTGCAACAGGCTCACCAATTTTAAATTGTGCAGCACCTCCAAAAATTGTTTCAGAGGCTCCACCTTGTAAGTTTTGTAAGGCACTTACATGAATGGTAGAGGTAGGCGAAATATCGAAAGAGCCACCTGCATGAATGGTAGTACGAATATTTAATAAATAGTTTGCTCCTTTAAAACTTTGTTTAGGACGTGTAATATGATTAATACTTACACCTGCATAATAGTTATTTTTTTCGCTGCTGCTACCTGTATATAAAACACCTGCATTTATATCTACATAATTTGATTTTAAAGCAGATGGATTATTGAAAATTTCTGATGTAACACCTGTAAACCCTGCTGTTGTTAGCTGGTCTTCAAATTTTAAATTAGTAGTATTAATAAGCATATTAGCATAAGTAACCTGAAAGCCAACACCTATTTGATTGTAACCATCTTCATCTAAACCTTTATGATAGGCTGTTGATAAAGCAGCATAATTAAATTTTACAGCACCATTGGCACTATTATCTGAATAAGCCATTAAACCAACTCCAAAATTATCTGTAAAATCAATTTTGTTTTTTAATAACTGAAAATCTATGGAGCCTGTTGTTGTAATAAAAGCATTGTTTATAGTAGGCCATTGATTTCTATAGTTTCCTGTAACTCTAAAACTACCATTAAACTTACCTGTAAATGCAGGATTGATAGTTAATGGAGATGAAAAAAATTGAGAAAAATGAGGGTCTTGTGCTTGAGTTATAGCAGTAATAAAAACCAAAACCAATAACGTAAAAAAATGTTTCATGGAAAATAAAGTGCCGAAAGTAGTAGAAAAGTTTTAATTGAGTACGCCTGTCATCAAATTTAACAGGGAATATTTTTGATATGCTAAAATTGTATAAACTATGATTGTGCTTTAGTACCAAAAGCCAAATCTCCAGCATCACCTAAGCCAGGTACAATATAACCTTTTGCAGTAAGTTCATCATCAATATCGCCACACCAAATTTCAATATTGTTACCACATTCACGTTTTATAAATTCTATACCTACTGTACTGGCTATAGCACAAACTACATAAATTTTTTCTATGCTCCATTTAGATTGAAGTATGGCAATTGTTTTTACCAGTGAAGCTCCTGTGGCAAGCATAGGATCGCTTATGATGATGGTTCTTCCATTTAAAGAAGGACAACTTACATATTCCAAATTAATTTCAAAACTTCCGTCTCTATGGTGCATTCTATATGCAGAAATGAAAGCATTATCTGCTTTGTCAAAATAATTCAACATACCATTGTGCATGGGCAAACCTGCTCTTAATATGGTTGCTAATACTGGTTGTTGTTTTAAAACATTACTATTATGTAAGCCTAATGGTGTTTGTATTTCTGTTTCTTGATATTGAAACTGTTTGCTTATTTCATAAGCCATAACTTCTGCAATACGTTCTAAATTTCTTCTAAAACGCATTCTGTCGTTTTGCACATTTACATCTCTTAATTCGCTAACCCATGTATTAACAAGACTATTGTTGCTGCTTAAGTTTATTACCATACATTATTTTTTAGAGTTTCCAAAACTAACAGTTATCTGTTATATTTTTACTTTTCTTTACACCAACCTATAAATTGTTTTTTTTAATAAGGAAATTGGTTATTTATTAATTTTATATTGAGTTAGAGTAAAAGGTTTATCTGTAGTTATTAATTATCATTTTATTTTTTCTGTAAACATATTTTATTGAATTTTTTTATTAGCTTAACTATCTTAGCAACGGAAATTTTTTTCATGCTAAAAGATATAATTATTTCAATTCAGGCTTATTCTAAAGCACACCAATTTATACAAAAATATAAATTATGGAAGTGGATTATTATTCCTGGTATTGTGTATTGTATTTTATTTATTATTGGCATGTATTTTTTTGGGCAAACAGCCAATGGTTTTATTGAATGGCTAAAAAGTTTGCTTTTAAATTCTTTGAATCACATCAACAGTAGTTTTTTAAATTTTATTGTAACGCTTAGTGGTATTATGTTGTGGGTAATAATGATGCTGTTGTATTTTTCTTTTTTTAAGTATTTATTTTTAATTATAGGCTCACCAGTATTTGCATATTTAAGCGAAAAAACTGCTGCTATTTTAGAAGGCAGAGATTTTCCTTTTAGCTTTTCGCAGTTATTAAAAGATATTGTACGAGGCGTAAGAATTGCTTTGAGAAATGCTTTATGGCAAACAGTGTATTTATTAAGCATTTTACTTTTAGGCTTGATTCCTTTGGTAGGATGGTTTACACCTGTATTAGCAATTTTAATTGAGTGTTATTATTATGGTTTTTCAATGCTTGATTATAGTATGGAAAGAAATAAAATATCTGCTACCAGAAGTATTGCTTATGTTGCAAACCATAAAGGATTGGCTATTGGCAATGGCGTAGTATTTTATTTAATGCACCTAATACCTATTATTGGTTGGGTTTTAGCTCCTACTTATGCAGTAATTGCTGCTACTTTAAGTATTTACGACACTAAAAAAGTGTAATGATTATTTTTCTCTTTTTACCAAATCTATTCTTAAACTAAAAATGTGTGTATAGAGAGGGTTGCTTTGATTGGCTAAATTACTAAAAGCATAATCAATACCTACATTACCAAACTTAAATCCAGCACCTAAACTTGGCTGAAATATCCATACCTTTTTTTGATTGGTTGTATCGCTATCTTTTAATGCTCTTTGAAAATTGGAAACTCCTGCTCTTAAAAAAATATTGTTGTTAATGCTTGCTTCTACTCCAATATTAGGGTCAATACTTATAGGATTGGTACTTATTAAAGTATTTCTTTTTCCATCGAAAGTGAAATGCAAATTAGCTTCTGCTAATAAATTTATTTTATCGCTTAATTTAAAGTTTCTTGCTGCTGCTGCAATTAAACGTGGTGCAGTCATTTCTGTACTTTTTACAGGAATTTCATTATTGGTTAAATACAATACTTCTTTTTCTCTATCTGTAAATGTAAAAGACCAAGCATTGAATGTTGTTGTAACATCTCTTACAGTTGCACCAAAAAGCCATTTACCCTTTTTTATTTGAATACCTGCATCAATACCAAATCCCCAAGCTTTTGCAAAACTCCCAACTTTACGATGTATAATTTTTGCATTACCACCATAGCTTATAAATAAATCATCTTTTTGTTTATATACCTGAGAATAGCTTAACAATACTGCATAATCTGCAGAAGAAAAACTTGAAATGTTATTGTAATTAAGAGAGCCATCTGGCTCAACTAAAAAAAGTGTATTGGGTATATCATCTACAGCAAATCTTAAAAAACTAATAGCCAAAGTTCTATTGCCATTTTTTGATGGTAATGCCAATGCTCCAAATTCGTATTTACCAATTCCTGCAAAATATTCTGCGTGCATTAATGATAATGATGGATTGTTTTTTACATGAACTAAACCCGCAGGATTCCAATAGCCTGCAGTAGCATCATTTACAGATGCAACTGATACACTTCCCATTCCTAAACTTCTGGCACCTGCACCAATATTTAGAAATTCATTGGAGTATTTTCTAAACTGTGCCTTTGTAGTATGTACACAAACAACCACTGATACAAGGCATACAAGTTTTAATACTTTATTCATTTATTTAAAAATGCTTTACAAATGGTTGTAAAAATATTGGAATTAATTTTAACCAATGAAGGTTTTGTAAAAATAAAAAAATCCTAAACTGTAATTATTTAGGATTTTAAAATTTGATAATATTATTTTTATCTTATTAAGCTATGCCTTTCAATTTTTTAATTTCTGCCGTAAGTTTTGGTAATACTTCAAAAGCATCGCCAACAATACCATAATCTGCAGCTTTAAAGAAAGGAGCTTCTGGGTCTTTATTTATTACAACAATTACTTTACTTCTGTTTACACCCGCCAAGTGTTGTATAGCACCACTTATACCTACAGCAATGTATAAGTTTGGAGCAATTTGAATTCCTGTTTGCCCTACATGTTCATGATGAGGTCTCCAATGTGCATCTCCTACAGGTCTGCTACAAGCTGTTGCAGCACCTAATACATGAGCAAGGTCTAAAATAATTCCCCAATTTTCTGGTCCTTTTAATCCGCGTCCACCACTTACTACAATTTCTGCTTCTGTTAATGGCACTTCGCCACTTACTTTATTTACAGCAGTAACTTTTACTTTTGAGGCAGGCACATTTATATTTAATGCTTCTACTGCTGCATTACCTTCTCCTGCAACTGTTTTATAACTATTAGGGTTTAAAGAAATAACTTTTATGGCAGATGCAATACTAACATTTGCAAATGCTTTTCCACTAAACACAGATTTTTTTACAACAAAGCCATTGCTGGTATCTGGCAAGGCACAAGCACCTGCTACTAAGCCAGCTTTTAATTTTACTGCTACTCTTGATGCAACTGCTTTTCCTGTTTGGTTGTGAGAAAAAATTACAACTGAAGCTCCTATTTGATTTACTGCATCTGCAATTACTTGTGTATAAACTTGAGCATCTAAGTGGTTTAAACTTTCATTACTTATTTGATAAACTTTTGTAACACCATATTTCCCTAAAGCTGCAATATCATCTTTACTTGCACCAAGTAGTAATGCTTCAGCAGTAGTATTTAATTGTTTGGCAACATCTGCACCATAAGTAAGTGCTTCGTAACTTGATTTTTTTATATGACCATCTGCTTGATCTACAAATATTAAAACTGACATATTTTTAATTTGATTTTTTAATGTAATGTTTAAATGAAAAATGGATAATTAAATTGCTTTAGCTTCTTCATGTAATAACCTTACTAATTCAGCTACATTATCAGCATCAACCAATTTTACACCTGCTTTTGCTGGTGGTAATTCATAACTTACAACATTGGTTAAAGCATCAACAGTTACAGGCTCTTGCACATGCAAAGGTTTTGAACGAGCAGCCATAATTCCTCTCATGTTAGGTATTCTTTGTTCTGCCACACCTTTTTGACAACTTACAACAACTGGTAGGTTTACTTCATTCACTTCTTCGCCTCCTTCAATTTCTCTTGTTACTGTAGCTGTACTTCCATTTAATTCAAATTTTGTTGCTAAAGAAATATATGGTGCATCAATTAATTCAGCAATCATTCCACCTACTGCCGAGCCATTATAATCTATGGTTTCTTTTCCTGTAAAAACTAAATCATAAGCACCTTGTTTAGCAATTTCAGCAATTTGAGCAGCAATGTAAAAACTATCGTTGCTATCTGCATTTATACGATAGGATTCATCGCCTCCTAAAGCCAAAGCTTTACGAATTACTGCATCAGCACTTGCATCGCCCACTGTTACTAAATGAATAACAACACTTGCATCTTTTTCTTTTAATTCAATAGCACGAACCAGTGAATACCATTCGTCATAAGGATTAATAATCCATTGTACACCTGCATCGTCAAACTTTGTATTGCTGTCTTTAAAAGCAATTTTTGATGTTGTATCAGGTGTTTTACTTACACAAACTAAAATTTTCATATTGTAAAATTTTTCTTAATAATTTAAAATGGTTGCATAAACAACTATTGCAAATATAGCGTTGTTTTAATTGTGGCAAAGGTTAAGCAAATTTTTTTTTGAATAATGAAATATTTTTTTGAATAAATAGTGAATGGTATATACTATAAAAAGAGTAAAAAAACAGGTAACTTTTAAATTGCATTTCCCAACTATATTATTAATACTTTTGCACTCTTAAATTTAGATTTTAAGTTACGAAGTATTTGCTTTAAGCAATAATAAAATTAAAATAAAAAATGAGTTATACAGTAGCTATTGTAGGAAGACCAAATGTAGGAAAAAGTACATTCTTTAATCGTTTATTAGAGCAACGAAAAGCTATTGTAGATGATATTAGCGGTGTTACAAGAGATAGACAGTATGGCGTAAGCGAATGGAATGGAAAAACATTTAATGTAATTGATACAGGGGGCTTTGTGCCCAATAGCACTGATATTTTTGAAACAGAAATTCGTAAGCAAGTAAAAATAGCAATAGACGAAGCAGATGCAGTTGTTTTTATGGTTGATGTTACAACAGGTATAACCGATTTGGATACTTCTATGGCAAACATTTTACGCAGGTCGAAAAAGCCCGTTTACTTAACCATTAATAAAGTGGATAACCATCAAAGAGAATTAGAAGCCAATGAATTTTATAGTCTTGGTTTTGAAACAATTTATACATTAAGCAGCATAAGTGGTACAGGCTCTGGTGAACTATTAGATGTTATTACTGAAAAAATTTCTTTGTCAGATTCTGAAGATACTTTAAGGGAAAATGAGTTGCCTAAGTTTGCAATTATTGGACAACCCAATGTAGGTAAATCTTCTTTATTAAATGCTCTAATAGGACAAGAAAGAACCATAGTAAGCGATATAGCAGGCACTACAAGAGATACTATTCATACACATTATAACTTGTTTAGTAAAGAATTTATTTTAATAGATACAGCAGGTATAAGAAAGAAAAGTAAAGAAAAAGACGATTTAGAATTTTACTCTATTATACGAGCCATAAAAGCTATGGACGAGGCAGATGTTTGTATGTTGCTATTAGATGCAGAAAAAGGAATTACGGCTCAAGATGTAGCTATTTTTAGCTTAGCTTCAAGAAAGGGAAAAGGGATTGTAATTTTAGTAAACAAATGGGACTTGTTAGAAAAAGAAACCAATACAGCAAGAGATTATGAGAAAAAATTAAAAGAAAAAATAGCCCCATTTACAGATGTGCCCATTTTATTTATTTCTGTTAAAGAAAAAACAAGAATATTTAAAGCAATTGAAATGGCTTTAGAAGTATATGAAAATAAACAAAGAAAAATAGCTACTTCAAAACTAAACAACGAAATGCTAAAAGTTGTAGAAGCTTATAAAGCACCCGTTGTAAGAGGGCATATTGTAAAAATAAAATACATTACACAGTTGCCAACCCATGTTCCTTCATTTGCATTTTATACCAATTTTCCTAATGATATAAAAACACCTTATAAAAATTATTTAGAAAACCAACTCCGATCTCGTTTTAATTTTAAAGGTGTGCCTATTAGAATATTTTTTAGAAAGAAATAAATACGAAGAGTGTAAAAGCCTTGATTTGCGTTCAAACTTTGTTATTTCTAATTTTGGCAACAACACTACAATTAGGTAGGCAAATGCACCATCTACATCATCTAATGCTACATCTGCATTATTTGCAGCAGAGCCATACCACGCTCACAATAACAACTTATTTAAACCTTAAAAACAATAGCAGTATTAGGTTCATTTTAGCTCTTTGAAAATATGTTTATATTTGTAAAAACATTACAGCCATGCAAACAATATTAAAAAAA
>JAIXLB010000064.1:0-59564 GCA_026931905.1 Chitinophagales bacterium | reverse complement strand
TATATTTTTAAAAACGTTTTTTTATAGTGGCAACTATAATAATCAGAAAACTTACTCCTAAACAAAATTAATTGCACAATTACAAAAAGCAGCATGGCGAATGAAATAATTTTATTAGATACCGATTTTTTTATTGAATACAAATACGACAATCAAGAAGCAGTTAAAATAGTTGAAAACAGCGAAACTGCTTTTATTACATTGGGTGCTACCACTTTTGTAGAATTAATATAACTAAAATCACTAAAATCACCTTTATTTATCATCATCTATGTAATCAGCATTTCCATAATATTTATCTTTGCTGCCTTTATGGGACAAAAAAAACTGATTCGTTTTAATGCTATCAAAGCTTTTAGCAATGTATTGGAGTATCCTGAAAATATGCATGGACAATGGTCTCTTTTTTTTAAAAATAACAACCCTATAATATTAGAATTAGCTTGTGGAAAAGGAGAATATACTGTTGGTTTATCAAAACTATTTAAAGCAAGAAATTTTATTGGTATTGATATTAAAGGTAATCGTATTTGGCGTGGAGCAAAAACAGCTTTAGAAGAAAACTTACACAATGCAGCATTTTTAAGAACCGAAATTGATAAAATTCTTAACTACTTTGCAAGCAATGAGATTAGTGAAATTTGGATAACATTTCCTGACCCTCAATTACGTTCAGGTAAATTAAAAAAGCGTTTAACACATCCTAAATTTTTAAGATTATATCAGCAAATTTTACAACCCAGCGGAACCGTACATTTAAAAACCGACAGTCCAGATTTATACAATTTTACTAAAACTATTATTGATTTGTACAGCTTAGAATTATTGGTAGACTATGATAATACTTATGCACAAAATAATATTGCAGAGGAATTAAAAATTAAAACACACTACGAATCGTTGGACATAGCTCAAAGCAATCGTATTCATTATTTACAATTTAAAATAAACAAAGATTTACCCATAGAATTAGATGAAGTTTTGAAGGAAAAAATATTTGATAATGCAAGCAAAAAATAAAAATATAATAATGCCAATTCGTTGTGTAAGCAAAAAACTAAATGAAAGATTAACCAATTTGTTGGTGAATTAAAAATTCTCAAAACCAAATTTTTCAATATAAACACCAATTGTAATCAACTTCATAGATAGTTTTACAGCCTTCTATCAAAATCAACCAACCCTATTCTTATCACAATGAGAGCTTACATTTAAAGCAATTTTCTGTTTTTTTAGGCAGAAATAAAAAAAAATTAAAAAAACTTTGTCCAATAACAATAAAGCCCCTACTTTTGCAACCCCAACGGAAAATTGGGCTTTTAATATGTCTCAAAGAATTAGAATAAAATTACAAAGCTACGACCACAATTTAGTAGATAAATCTGCTGAAAGAATTGTAAAAACAGTACGTAGCACAGGTGCAGTAGTTACAGGTCCTATTCCTTTACCTACACACAAAAAAATATTTACTGTATTACGTTCACCACACGTAAACAAAAAAAGTCGTGAGCAGTTTCAATTATGCACACACAAGCGTTTATTAGATATTTATACATCTACCTCAAGTACTGTAGATGCTTTAAGTAAATTAGATTTACCTTCTGGTGTGGAAGTTGAAATAAAAGCTTAAAAAGGTTCGTTGCTGTTTTACGAAAAAAACAGAAAAGTTCTTAAAACGTATATAAAATATCAACTCTCAATTTGCTAAAGAGCAAAGAAAAGAGCTCTGAAATAAAATAACATACATCAGCTTCTGATAAAAGAAAAAGATGTAAAACATAAATTAAACAAGCCCTTCGAGGTTTGTTTACTATCGGTACTTCCACTTTCTTTTTTTAAAAAAGAAAAACAAAGGAAAAGGTCGATGGCAAACAAGGATTGAATTATGCAAATTCATCAGCATAATGTCCTTAATAACCTCAGCGGGCACAAACCGCTATAAGATGAAAGGAATTATAGGAAAGAAAATTGGGATGACCAGTATCTTCTCTACAGATGGTAAGCAAACAGCTTGCACCATTATTGAAGCTGCTCCCAATGTTGTAACGCAAATTAAAACCATCGAAACAGATGGTTACAATGCAGTTCAATTAGCAATTGGCGATAAAAAAGAAAAACACGCCACAAAAGCCGAAATCAATCACTTCGCAAAAGCAAATACTCCCGCAAAAAAATTCACCAAAGAATTTCGTGATTATTCCATTGTTAAAAATCTTGGCGAAACCATTTCTTTAGACATTTTTGAAGAAGGCGATAAAGTAGAAGTTGTTGGAACTTCTAAAGGAAAAGGCTTTCAAGGTGTTGTTAAACGTCATGGTTTTAGTGGTGTTGGAGAGGGTTCACATGGTCAGCACGATCGTCAAAGAGCTCCAGGTTCTATTGGTGGCTCATCTTATCCATCAAGAGTATTTAAAGGAATGAGAATGGCAGGAAGAATGGGAGGCGATAGAATTAAAACAAAAGGATTGAAAGTATTAAAAATTTTCCCTGAAAAAAATTATATTCTTATTAGTGGCTCCATTCCAGGACACAACAATTCAATAGTTTTAATTCAGAAATAATCACTTTTTAATTATTTGAACAATGCAAATAGAGGTATTAAATATAAAAGGTCAAAAAACAGGAAGAAGTGTTGAGCTACCAGAAGAAATTTTTGGTGCAGAACCTAATGACCATGTAATTTATTTAGCAGTTAAGCAATATTTATCAGCACAACGCCAAGGTACACACAAAGTTAAAACCCGTGCAGAAGTACATGGTGCCAGCAGAAAATTACACAAACAAAAAGGCACTGGTGGAAGCCGTAAAGGAAATATTCGTAACCCATTATACAAAGGTGGTGGTACAATATTTGGTCCTAAACCACATGGCTATTCTATTAAATTAAATAGAAAAGTAAAAGACCTTGCAAAAATTTCTGCCTTAAGCTATAAAGCAAAAGATAATGCAATAGTAGTAGTAGAAGATATAACATTAGACGCACCCAAAACAAAGCATGTAGCAGAAGTTATGAGTGCATTAAATGTAGCCGACAAAAAATCAATTTTGATTTTACCCGAATATAATGATAATGTGTATTTAAGCACTAGAAATATACCAAATATAGCAAGCACATTATTAACTGATATTAATACTTACGACATTATGAATGCAGATGTATTAGTATTAACAGAAAATGCAGCAAAAATTTTCGCAGAAAACGAAGTTGCTGAAGGATAAAGAAATTATAATAATAAACGTTTCAATTAATAAACAATGAAACTTTCAGAAGTATTAGTAAAACCAATTTTAACCGAAAAAGCAAATGCTCAGCAAGAAAAGTTGCGTAGATATGCCTTTAAGGTAAATAGAAAAGCTAATAAGCTTGAAATTAAAAAAGCGGTTGAGGAATTTTATGGTGTAACAGTAACTGATGTAAATACAGCAGTAGCACCTGGAAAAAATAAAACACGTTATACAAAAGCTGGATTTATTGAAGGCAAAAAACCTTCTTACAAAAAAGCCTTTATAACAGTTGCAGAAGGCGAAACAATAGATTTATACGCAAACATTTAATTATAGCAAACGAAGCTGAAAAATTCGTAGAAAAAAAAGTAAAATCATGGCATTAAAAAAGTTTAAACCAGTTACAGCAGGCACACGTTGGAAAATTGGTAACGCTTATGCAGAAATTACTACTAATAAACCAGAAAAAAGTTTATTAGAGCCTGTAAAAAAATCAGGTGGTCGTAATGCACAAGGTCGTAGATCTATGAGATACATAGGCGGAGGTCATAAAAAACATTATCGTATAATAGATTTTAAACGCAATAAATTCAATATTGAAGCAACAGTAGCTTCAATAGAATACGACCCTAATCGTACAGCGTTTATTGCATTATTGAATTATACGGATGGAGAAAAAAGATACATCATTGCTCCACAAGGATTACAAGTTGGTGCTAAAGTAATTAGTGGCAACGAAGTAGCTCCTGAAATTGGCAACGCATTACAAATGAAAAATATGCCTTTAGGTACTATGATTCATAATATTGAAATGCAGCCTGGCCAAGGAGGTAAATTGGTAAGAAGTGCTGGTTCTTCTGCACAGCTTGCTGGTAAAGAGGAAAAATATGCCGTACTTAAAATGCCAAGTGGTGAGTTAAGAAAAATTTTAATTAACTGCTTTGCTACAGTAGGTGTTGTATCAAATAGCGACCATGCGTTAGTAGTAGCAGGTAAAGCTGGAGCTAATCGTTGGAAAGGAATTCGTCCACGTGTAAGAGGCGTTGCTATGAACCCTGTAGATCACCCAATGGGAGGTGGCGAAGGAAGAGCTTCAGGAGGTCATCCACGCAGCAGAACAGGCAAATATGCTAAAGGCGAAAAAACAAGAACAAGAGGCAAAGGCAGCGATAAATTAATTATTCAACGCAGAGATGGTAAAAAATTAACCAAATAAAAAAATCAGTTAAAATATTCTCTATAAAAAGAGAAAAATAAACAACAAAAAATATGGCTCGTTCAATTAAAAAAGGTCCTTATGTAGATGCTAATTTAGAAGGAAAAGTATTAGGCATTAATGAAGGAAAAACTAAAAAAGGAGTTATAAAAACTTGGAGTCGTCGTAGCACAATAACTCCAGATTTTGTAGGACACACTTTTGCCGTACACAATGGAAATAAATTTATACCTGTTTATGTAACAGAGTTTATGGTGGGTCATAAATTAGGAGAATTTGCACCTACCAGACACTTTAAAGGACATTCAGGAAGTAAACAATAAAAAATTAAGAATTGAGAATTATGAATCAAGAATATTTAAACTCATAATTAACTCATAACTCATAACTAAATCAAATGGAAGCAGTAGCTAAATTAAATAACTATCCTACGGGTCCACGCAAAATGCGTTTAATAGCTGATGTAATCAGAGGTATGGAAGTAGAAAAAGCATTGGCTATTTTAGAGTTTCATCCTCAACACAATGCAGTGCCGTTGGCAAAATTGTTAAAAAGTGCAATCAACAACTGGGAGCAAAAAAACAGTGGCTCAAGTGCTGAAAATAGTGGATTAGTTGTAAAAACGATATTTGTAGATGGCGGTCGTACCATAAAAAGAATGAGACCAGCACCACAAGGTCGTGGATATAGAGTAAGAAAACGTAGTAATCACGTAACAATAATTGTTGACGCAAAATAATTGTAAACAAATTCAAAAACCTTAATAAATAAGGCTTGAAATTAAATAAATAATATGGGTCAAAAAGCAAATCCAATTGGTAACAGGTTAGGCATCATTCGCGGATGGGAAAGCAACTGGTATGGCAATAAAAAAGATTTTGCAGGAAAGTTGATAGAAGACAACAAAATCCGTAACTACTTAAATGCTCGTATAAGCAAAGGCGGTATAGCTCGTATAGTTATAGAGCGTACGCTTAATAAACTAATTGTTACCATACACACCAGCAAACCAGGTATCATTATTGGTAAAGGTGGAAACGAAGTTGATAGTATTAAAGAAGAATTAAAAAAGCTTACAGGAAAAGAAGACGTACAAATAAATATTTTAGAAATACGCCGCCCAGAATTAGATGCTCAAATTGTTGGTGATACCATTGCTCGTCAAATAGAAAATCGTATCAATTTTAAAAGAGCAACCAAAATGGCTATCGCCTCTACACTTCGTATGGGTGCAGAAGGAATAAAAGTAAAACTTAGTGGTCGTTTAGGAGGTGCTGAAATTGCTCGTAGCGAAGAGTTTAAACAAGGTCGTACTCCCTTACACACTTTTCGTATGGATATAGATTATGCAAGCGTATTTGCACAAACTGTTTACGGAAAAATAGGTATCAAAGTATGGATTTGTAAAGGAGAAGTTTTAGGAAAAAGAGATTTGAATCCAAACTTTATGGGAAGCAAAAATGAAGGAGGAGATAGAGAAAGAAGACATCATGGAGGAGATAGAGATAGAGGAGATAAACGAGGTGGTAGTGATAGAAGAGGTGGAGGAAGAGGAAGAAACTAAAAGGATATTATGTTATTGAATACATTAACATAGTACCTCAAAAAATTAAAAAAATTATTCAAATTACAAAAGATGTTACAGCCTAAAAGAAGCAAACACAGAAAACAACAAAAAGGTCGTATTCGTGAAGTTGCCAAACGCGGTACTTCTATATCATTTGGATCTTATGCTTTAAAAGCTTTAGAACCAATATGGTTAACTAACAGACAAATTGAAGCTGCACGTCAAAGCATGACACGTGCTATGAAACGTGAAGGAAATGTTTGGATTAGAGTTTTTCCTGATAAAATTATTACTCGCAAACCAGCAGAAGTGAGAATGGGTAAAGGAAAAGGAAATCCAGAATTTTGGGCTGCTGTTGTAGAACCAGGTCGCATTATTTTTGAATGTGATGGTGTTTCAGAAACAACTGCTAAAGAAGCAATGCTTTTAGCAGCACAAAAATTACCAATTAAAACCAAGTTTGTAATAAGAAGAGATTTACAGGCTTAATATAAAAAATGAATGCTATGGCAACTAAGAAATTCGATTTTAATAAAAGCATTAGAGAAATAAGCGAAGCAGATTTAAAACTAAGAATTGAAGAAGATTCTCTTCGTTTAAAAAAACTTGAATTTGCTCATGCAATTTCTCCTTTAGAAAATCCAATGTCAATTCGTGGATTAAGAAAAGATATTGCACGTTTAAAAACAGAATTAAAGAAAAGAAGTTTGGTATAAAACCCAAGCATAAATAAATTTTTAGTCCCTAAAAAGACTTATAAAAAGCTAAAAGCTTAAACAATGGTTGAAAGAAATTTGCGTAAAACAAGAATTGGGGTGGTTACCAGCAACAAAATGACAAAAACAGTTACAGTTGCTGTAGAAAGAAAAGTAAAACACCCTATTTACGGTAAGTTCGTAAAGAAAACTACCAAATTCCATGCTCATGACGAAAAAAATGAGTGTACAATTGGTGATATAGTAAAAATTATGGAAACTCGTCCTCTAAGCAAAACAAAACGTTGGAGATTAGTTGAAGTAGTAGAAAAAGCTAAATAAATTATTTCTGATTTGAGATTTGAGATTTGTAATTCAACTATGAATTCTAAATATCAAATCTGAAATTTCAAATTTCAAATTTTTAAACAATGATTCAGCAAGAAAGTAGGCTAAATGTAGCTGACAATAGTGGAGCAAAAGAAGTACTTTGTATTAAAGTATTAGGAAACAGCGGACAGGATTATGCCAAAATAGGAGACCTAATAGTAGTTACAGTAAAAGACGCTATACCTGCAGGAGGTATTAAAAAAGGTACTGTATCAAAAGCAGTAATTGTTCGTACAAAAAACAAATTACGCCGTAAAGACGGCTCTTACATTCGTTTCGATGATAATGCAGTAGTGTTATTAAACACATCAAACGAACCAAGAGGCACACGTATTTTTGGCCCAGTAGCCAGAGAATTGCGTGATAAAGGCTATATGAAAATTATTTCTTTAGCACCAGAAGTTCTATAAGAAAATGTATATAGCCCAAAGCTATAAACAAAAAATAAAAATTAGTAAGTATTCGCTTTAAGCATTGAGCTTTAAGCATTAAGCATACAAAATATGAGTACAAGATTCAAACCCAAATTTAGCATCAAAAAAGGCGATTCAGTTGTTGTAATTGCTGGCGATGATAAAGATTTGAAAAAAGCACGCAAAGTACTAAAAGTATTAGTAGATAAAAGTCGTGTAATTGTAGAAGGCGTAAACATTGTTACCAAACACACAAAACCCTCTGCAAAAAATACAAAAGGTGGCATTGAAAAAGTAGAAGCACCTATACACATTTCCAATGTAATGTTATGGGATAGCACTAAAAAAACACCTACAAAAGTAAAACATACAAGAGAAGAAGGAAAATTAGTGCGTATTTCTAAAAAAAGTGGAGCAGCAATTTAATTTTTCAGTTAGAGAAAAACAATAAATTATGAGTACTACAAAATATAAACCTCGTTTAGCAGATAAATATAAAAAAGAAGTTGTACCTGCTTTAGTAAAGAAATTTTCTTACAAAACAGTAATGCAAACTCCTAAATTAGAAAAAATTTGCATCAACCGTGGCGTAAACGGAGCTGTAAACGATAAAAAATTAATTGATGTAGCTATTGGCGAATTAGAACTAATAACTGGTCAAAAAGCAGTACCAACTTTAAGTAAAAAAGATATTTCAAACTTTAAGTTGCGTAAAGGAATGCCTATAGGAGCAAAAGTTACACTACGCGGCGAAAAAATGTTTGAATTTTTAGACAGATTGGTTTCTGTTGCATTGCCTCGTGTACGTGATTTTAAAGGCATTAGCGATAAAGCTTTTGATGGTCGTGGAAACTATACTTTAGGCGTTACAGAGCAAATTATTTTTCCTGAAATTGATATAGATAAAGTAACAAAAATTACAGGAATGGATATAACTTTTGTTACATCTGCACAAACGAATGAAGAAGCATACGAACTTTTAAAAGAGTTGGGATTGCCATTCAAAAACGCAAAAAAAGATAATAACTAAATAAAAATATTCTTGTAAAAAGTGCACTGCTAATAACAAGAAATTTTAAACAGAAATTTTAAAACAATATGGCAAAAAAATCAATAGTTGCCCGTCAGGCTAAAAGAGAAAAACTTGTTGCAAAATTTGCTGAAAAAAGAGCAGCATTAAAAGCAGCAGGCGATTTCACAGCTTTAGACAAATTACCTAAAAACGCTTCACCAGTACGTTTAAAAAACCGTTGTCAGCTTACTGGTCGTCCAAAAGGTTATATCAGATATTTTGGAATATCAAGATTAATGTTTAGAGACATGGCATTAAATGGTAAAATACCAGGTGTAAAAAAAGCAAGCTGGTAAGCAATAATAATTAAAAATCTTATTTTTCTTAGAATAAGAAAAGTAAGTAGAAAACAATATTTAAGAACTGAATTAATTTAATACAAATGGTAACTGATCCTATTGCAGATTATTTAACAAGGATTCGTAACGCCCAAATGGCGGGTCATAGAATTGTAGAAATTCCTGCTTCAAACTTGAAGAAAAGAATTACTGAAATATTGTACGAACAAGGTTACATATTAAGGTACAAATTCGAAGAAGATAACAAGCAAGGTGTTATTAAAATTGCATTAAAATACGATGCAGAAACCAAAAAACCTGCTATTCGTTCTTTAGAAAGAGTAAGTCGCCCAGGATTACGTCAATATGCAAAACCAGCAGAAATTAAAAGAGTAATTAATGGTTTAGGTGTTGCTATCATAAGTACCTCAAAAGGTGTATTAACTGATAAACAAGCTAAAACACAAAATGTAGGTGGCGAAGTTCTTTGTTATATCAACTAAAACATTTCATAATTTAATGGCACCGATAATGACCTTAAATTATGAACTTTAAATGAAGACAATTAAGCTTACTATACTATAGCTGAACACTTCTTAAAAAATCATTATCAAAAAAATAATCGTAAATAAAAATAATTAAAGATTATGTCTCGTATAGGAAAACAACCCATAACAATACCTTCTGGCGTTACAGTAACTGTAGGAAGTGATAATAAAGTAACAGTAAAAGGACCAAAAGGCGAATTAAAAGAAGCTATTGACCGTGATATTAAAGTAGAAGTGAAAGATGGATATATTGAAATAACTCGTCCAACAGATCAAATACGTCATAGAGCATTACATGGATTGTATCGTGCATTAATAAATAATTTAGTAAAAGGCGTAACTGAAGGCTATAAAAAAGAATTAGAATTAGTAGGGGTAGGTTTTAAAGCAGCTAATACAGGCAATACTTTAGATTTATCTTTAGGTTACTCTCACAACATCATTTTCGAAGTTCCTAAAGAATTAAAAGTTGCTACAGCTACAGAGAAAGGTAAAAACCCAATAATAACTTTAGAAAGTTCTGACAAACAATTATTAGGACAAGTAGCAGCTAAATTAAGAAGCTTACGCAAACCAGAACCATACAAAGGAAAAGGTGTGAAATTTGTAGGTGAAGTGTTGAGAAGAAAAGCAGGTAAAGCAGCAGGTAAATAATTAATTAGAATTAATAATATTGCCAGCAGTATTGGCAACTAATAAATAAAAAGGTATGAGTACCCAATTAGATAAAAAACAAAAAATTAAATATCGCATTCGTAAAAAAATTAGCGGTACAGCAGCAAAACCACGTTTAAGCGTGTATAGAAGCAATGCAGAAATTTATGCTCAATTAATTGATGATAATGCTGGAGCAACACTGGCATCAGCAGCTTCTACAGATAAAGATATTGCTGCCCAAAAAGTAACAAAAACTGAAAAAGCAAAATTAGTTGGCGAAGCTATTGCACGCAAAGCAACAGAATTAGGCTTAAGTATTTGTGTTTTTGATCGTGGCGGTAATTTATATCATGGTCGTATAAAAGCTGTAGCAGAAGGAGCAAGAGCAGGTGGACTTAAATTTTAATCAACAACAAATTACAAAATAAATATAATGTCTAAAGTAAGCGATAATAAAGTAAAAGCTGGCGGCGACGTAGAGTTAAAAGATAAAGTAGTTGCCATTAATCGTGTAGTA
Organism: Chitinophagales bacterium; assembly: GCA_026931905.1. Lineage (GTDB taxonomy): Bacteria > Bacteroidota > Bacteroidia > Chitinophagales > Chitinophagaceae > UBA1930. Next base: position 48,986 of record JAIXLB010000064.1, on the reverse strand, counting down.
AAAACTACCAAAGGTGGTCGTACATTTTCTTTTTCAGCTTTAGTTGTAGTAGGCAATGAAAATGGTGTTGTAGGACATGGATTAGGTAAAGCAAAAGAAGTACAAGAAGCAATTACAAAAGGGATAGAAGACGCAAAGAAAAATTTAGTAAAAGTACCTGTAATGCGTGGTACAATACCTCACGAACAACTTTCTAAATCTGGAGCTGCAAAAGTATTAATTAAACCCGCAGCACAAGGAGCTGGTGTAATTGCTGGAGGAAGCATGCGTGCTGTATTGGAAAGTGCTGGATATACTGATGTACAAGCAAAAAGTTTAGGATCTGCAAACCCTCATAACGTAGTAAAAGCAACTATTAAAGCTTTAACTTCTTTAAGAGAACCTATACAAGTTGCAAAACATAGAAATATTAAATTAAGCAAAGTGTTTAATGGATAAAATTTGTAGCAAGTAGAATAATTAAAGGTTTGTACTTTTTTATTAAATAAGCATCAAACTTTAATTTTAAAACTTCTTAAAACTATTTAAAATGTCAAAAATTAAAATAACACAAATTAAAAGTAGCATAGATAGACCTGAACGTCAAAAATTGACCCTATTGGCTTTAGGACTTAAAAAACTAAATGCTTCAAAAGAAGTAGAAGCTACACCACAAATTTTAGGAATGGTAAATAAAGTAAGCCATTTAGTGAAAGTAGAAGAAATTGCTTAATATTTTTTATTAAACAACTTTTCTGTTTTTATAATTTATTAATTTAAAATGCGAGGGGCGATTCCCCGAAAGTTTAAAATCAAAATAAAATGAAATTACATTCTTTAAAACCAGCAACAGGCAGTACACACAAAGAAAAAAGATTAGGTCGTGGTGAGGCAAGTGGTAAAGGTGGTACATCAACTAAAGGAAATAAAGGAGGTCAAAGCCGTGCAGGTTATCAACGCAAAAATGCTCACGAAGGCGGACAAATGCCAATTCAACGTCGTGTTCCAAAGCGTGGTTTCAAAAATATAAATCGTGTAGAATACAAAGTATTTAATTTAGGCCAAATAGAGCAGTTGCAAGAAAAATATGCTTTTCCAGAATTTTCTTTAGAAAATTTATACATCAATGGTTTAATAAGCAGAACTGATAAAGTAAAAGTATTAGCAACCGGAGAACTTAAATCAAAATTAGCCTTTAAGATAAACGCTATAAGTGAAAAAGCTAAAGCAGCAATTGAAGCTTTAGGCGGAAGTGTTGAAATTGTTAAATAAATTTCGCCTATATTGCACGACACATTTTAATATGTGTCTTTTTTGGTTTAATGTATTAACTGTTACAATAGAAAAATAAAGTGAAAAAATTAATTCAAACACTAAAGAATATATGGAATATTGAGGAGCTAAGAAGCAAAATCATTATTACCTTATTATTCATTTTCATTTATAGGTTTGGTACATTCATTGTACTACCAGGTATTGATACTGTTATTTTAGATAATATCAAACAATCGCATAAAACAACAGGATTATTAGGATTGTTTGATGCCTTTGCAGGGGGTGCATTTTCGCAAGCATCTATTTTAGCCTTAGGTATTATGCCTTACATTTCTGCATCTATCTTTATGCAGTTAATGACCATTTTAGTACCTCAATTACAAAAAATTCAAAAAGAAGGAGAAAGCGGTACTAAAAAAATTAATCAATGGACACGCTATCTTACTGTTATTGTAACTGCTTTTCAAGCAGGTGCTTATTTAGCATACATTAATGGAAGTTATGCAGATGCTATTATTCCTGCATACAGAGCATTCTTCCCTTTCACTACTGTTATTATTTTAACATCAGGTACTTTGTTTGTAATGTGGCTTGGCGAAAAAATACAAGATAAAGGATTAGGAAATGGAACTTCTATTATTATCATGATTGGTATTTTGGCACGTTTCCCTATCAGTATTATTCAAGAATGGACTGCTAAACAAGAAAAAGGCGGTGGCGGTTTATTAATGTTTTTAATAGAAATTGCTGTTTTTATTGCAGTAGTTGTAGGATTAATAATTTTAGTACAAGGGGTAAGAAAAATACCAGTAAATTATGCAAAGCAAATTGTTGGAAATAGACAATTTGGTGGTGCAAGACAATTTTTACCTGTAAAAGTAAATAGTGCAGGTGTTATGCCTATCATCTTTGCCCAAGCAATTATGTTTTTACCAACGCTTGTATCTTTTACAAACTTAGATTCCAAAGAAGGTATTATACGAATATTCAACGATCAGGCTCATCCATTATACATGACTGTTTTTGCTGTAATGACTATTGCATTTACATTTTTGTACACAGCTTTAATTTTTAATCCAAAGCAAATAGCTGAAGATTTGAAAAAAAATAATGGTTTTATTCCAGGAGTAAAACCTGGCCAACCAACAGCAGATTTTATTGGTTCTATCATGGATAAAGTAACTTTACCAGGAGCTATATTTTTAGCATTAGTTGGTATTTTACCTGGTTTTGTAGAAAGGTTTGGCGTATCTCAATCTTTTGCTACATTTTTTGGTGGTACAAGTTTGTTAATTATGGTTCAAGTAATTTTAGATACCTTACAACAAATAGAAACTTATTTGTTAATGCGTCAATACGATGGATTAATGAGTAGTGGAAGAGTAGTGGGTCGTCAGCAAAGTTCAAGTATGCCAACAACTACTATTTAAAATTAGAAACAACTATATAAATTTTAGAAACCTGTTGGAGCATATCTAACAGGTTTCTTTTCTTTTAAATGACTTATAGACCTAAAGGAATGATTACTTATAAAACAGAAGCAGAAGTAGCCTTAATGAAAGATGCTGCAACCTTAGTAAGTAAAACACTTACAGAAGTAGCTACCATTTTAAAACCTGGTATAACTACTTTACAAATTGATGCACTTTGTGAACAATTTGTAAGAGATCATCATGCAATTCCTTCGTTTAAAAATTATCAAGGCACTTACCCTTTTACAATATGTGCAAGTGTTAATGATGTTGTAGTACATGGTTTCCCTAATAAAACAGAGCTAAAAGAAGGAGATATTGTATCCATTGATTTGGGAGTTATTTTAAAAGGCTGGCATGGCGATCACGCCTATACTTTTATAATTGGGGAAGTAGATGATACTGTTTTACAATTAGTGAAAGTAACCAAAGAAAGTCTTTATAAAGGAGTTGAGCAAGCCATAGTAAACAACAGAATTGGAGATATTGGCTTTGCTATTCAGGAGCATACAGAAAAAAAATATGGCTATGGCGTAGTAAGAGAATTAGTTGGTCATGGATTAGGAAAAAATTTGCACGAAGACCCACAAGTACCTAATTATGGTAAAAGAGGCACAGGAGCAAAACTGAAAGAAAATTTAGTGTTAGCAATAGAGCCTATGATTAATATGGGCACTAAAGATGTTTTTACAGATAAAGATGGATGGACTGTAAGAACAAAAGACGGAAAACCTTCTGTACATTTTGAACATGACGTATGCGTAAAACGCAATCAGGCTCTTATTTTATCGGATTATAGTATTATTGAAGCAGCAGAAAAAGCAAATACTAATTTAAACACAAGCTATTATTAACGCTTTATTTTACCAGTTAATATCAAAGCCAAAAGTGCCTATAATTTCAAAATAACCAAAGCTGTGCCTTACTCTATTACCTTTTAATGTTTCAGTATTTGCTAAAGCATTTAAGTAATGTACAAAACCAGATTTGCCCGTAAATTCTAAAAAGAAATTTTTGGAAGGATAAATTCTAAAGCCACTCTCAGCACTAATATTATAACCAGCAATGTGAAACATATTGTTCATATTATCCCCACGCCAGGTAAAATCACTTCTGGGAATATTTATTCCTGCACCTGCTTTCCAAAGCCATGTCAATAATTTTCTATTACTCGATTTAGTATTAATCAAAGTCCTTTGCTCAACATAATTTATATGCAACCAATTTGCACCATCTGTATGTTCAAAATGCAAAAAAGAATTTGAATTTAAAATACTATCTCCATCTACTTGTACCCCATCAATTACACCTGTAACATGAACTTTTTGACCATCAGTAACAATGTATTTTGCATGATCAAAATTTATTTCTAAAGCTTTTGTTTTTGCATGGTTTAAGTAAAATCCTATTCTATAATTATATTGTGGAATTGAAATTTGTAAAGGCTTTTTCACTATTGCATCATAATCTGTAGCATCATGTGCTTTTGCATTATGTAATTTAAAGTCGTTACCATTGCTCATTTTAAAATGCAAAGTACTATTGGTGTACCACTCTTTATTATAGCCCCATTGCAAATACATACTTTTAAAGAAAGATTCTTTTTTCTTTTTTTGTGCATGAACAACTGGAGTACAAATAATAATACCCAGTAAAATAACTAAAAACTTAAACTTCATAAATTGAGTGCTAAATGTAAAATTTTGTCAAAGGTAAATACATCTTTACAATCAGTAATACAAATAGTTTAAATTAAATTTGCAGTCTTATAATTATCAAAATTGAAAAAATATTTTCTATAAAGTGAATTCTATTTCAAGTAATAATAAGTCTCAAAGAAATCATGCAAAAGAAATTGAAGTAACCGCTTTAGCATTTCTATGCCATTTTTTTGAAATGAATTTTAATGAAAATTCAGAAGAATTTGCACAGGAGTTTGTATCAGATTATAAAAAGAAATTTTCAAAAACTGAAACTTTAAACAAATTTGAAACCCTTTTTAACTCGTATAAAAACTTTGAAAACATTAGCTATACAATAGAAGAAATTGACTTTGATATTTTTGCTGAAAACGATGGCTATGCTTTAGCAGAAGGCAATGTAACATACAAAGCAATTTTACCTAACAACGAGTTTGTAGAATTTGACAATCAGTTTAAATTATTTTTTTACATAGAAGCAGGTAAATGGAAAGTTTTCTTTTTTAAATTCCCTGGTTTTGCTTGGTAAATTTTTATATTTCTTTTTCTTTTAAATAAAAATAGTTGCATAGCTAACTAATTTTTCCTTTAACTTTGATGTTGCTTTTAAATGATACTTTTTAAATAATGAAATAGGTTTAATTCATTCAAATTTTTATAAGATTTAATTGTATATACACATGAAAAGAACAATAAGAAAAATTGCAGTTTTAGGAAGTGGTGTAATGGGAAGCAGAATTGCTTGTCATTTTGCAGGCATTGGTGTACAAGTTTTGTTATTGGATATTGTACCAAAAGATACACCTGCAGATGCAAAACCTGCATTAAAAAATAAAATTGTTAATGATGCTTTAAATGCAGCATTAAAAAGCAATCCAAGCCCTGTATATACAAAAGAGGTAGCCCAAAAAATTACTACAGGAAATTTTGATGACAACATGAAAGATATTGCAACTTGCGATTGGATTATTGAAGTTGTAATTGAAAGATTAGATATAAAACAACAGGTGTATGAAAAAGTAGAACAATTTAGAAGACAAGGAACTTTAATAACCTCCAATACATCAGGTATTCCTATTCATTTATTATCGCAAGGCAGAAGTGATGATTTTAAAAAACATTTTTGCGGCACTCACTTTTTCAATCCACCAAGATATTTACGTTTATTAGAAATTATACCTACGCCTGATACAGATAAAACTGTTGTAGATTTTTTAATGCACTATGGCGATTTATTTTTAGGAAAAACTACTGTGTTATGCAAAGATACACCTGCATTTATAGCAAATAGAATAGGCGTTTTCAGCATCATGTGCATTTTTCACATCATGGAAAAATTAGGTTTAAGTATTGATGAAATTGATGCTCTTACTGGTCCAATAATTGGTCGTCCTAAGTCTGCAACATTTCGTACTGCAGATGTTGTAGGTATTGATACTTTAGTAAAAGTTGCAAAAGGTGTTGCAGAAAATTGCCCTAATGATGAAGCAAAAGAAATATTTAATATTCCAAGTTGGTTAGATAAAATTGTTGCTAATAACTGGCTGGGCGATAAAACAAAACAAGGATTTTTTAAGAAAGTAAAAACTCCAGAAGGTAAAAGCGATATTCAAACACTCAATCTTTCTACGTTTGAATATGAGCCAAGAAAGAAACCAAAATTTGCTACTCTTGAAACTGCAAAACCTATTGATGATTTAAAAACAAAAATAAAAACAGTAAATGCAGGTACAGATAAAGCAGGTGAGTTTTACAGACAATTTCATTACTCTTTATTCTCTTATATTTCTCATCGTATTCCAGAAATTAGTGATGAAATTTATCGTGTAGATGATGCTATGATGGCAGGTTTTGGTTGGGAAATTGGTGCTTTTGAAAGTTGGGATGTTTTAGGTGTTGCTAAAACTGTAGAAGCCATGAAAGCCAATGGTTATAAGGTTGCTGCATGGGTAGATGAAATGTTGGCAAACGAATTTACATCATTCTACAAAGTAGAAAATGGAAAAAAATTATACTACTCACCCCAAAGTAAAAATTATAAATCAACCATACAAGACGATGCATCGCAAGAGAATGCTTTTATTGTTTTAAGAAATCATACAGATAAATTAATTTGGAAAAACTCTGCCTGTAAAATGTATGATATAGGAGATGGTGTTGCAGGTTTTGAATGGAGTACAAAAATGAACAGCATTGGTGGCGAAGTATTAGAAGGTGTAAACAAAGCCATTGCTATTGCAGAAGAAAAATTTAAAGGATTGGTTATAGCCAATGAAGGTGCAAACTTTAGTGCAGGTGCAAACGTAGGAATGATTTTTATGCTTGCGATAGAGCAAGAATATGATGAGTTGGATATGGCAATAAGAATGTTTCAAAATACTATGATGCGTTTACGTTATAGCAGCATTCCTGTTGTTACAGCTCCACATGGTTTAACATTAGGCGGAGGCTGCGAAATGAATTTACACGCTGATAAAATTTGTGCTGCTGCAGAAACGTATATTGGTTTGGTTGAATTAGGTGTAGGCTTAATTCCTGGAGGAGGAGGTACAAAAGAATTTGTTGTAAGAGCAAGTGATGAATTACATAAAGACGAACCAGATACAAATACTTTAAAAGACAGATTTTTTTCTATAGCTACTGCAAAAGTTGCAACAAGTGCTTTTGAGGCTTATGATATGGGCATTTTAAGAAAAGGACATGACGATGTAGTAATGAATATAAATAGAAGAATTGCAGAAGCAAAAAAAGCAGTGATTGATTTGTACGACAAAGGCTACACCATGCCTCAACCAAGAAAAGATATTAAAGTGTTAGGGCGTTTAGGTTTAGGAGCAATGCTGGCAGGAATTAATGGTATGCAACGTGCCAATTATGCTACAGAACATGATGCCTTTGTTGCCAAAAAATTAGCTTATGTAATGTGTGGTGGCGATTTAAGTGAACCACAATTAGTAACTGAACAATATTTATTGGATTTAGAACGTGAAGCTTTTTTAAGTCTATGTGGCGAAAAGAAAACTTTAGAACGCATACAAAGTGTTTTGAAAAGTGGTAAGCCATTAAGGAATTAATTTGGTTTTACAGTTTCTAATTTTCATGTAATTCTGAACGAAGTGAAGAATCTCTCTTGAGATGTTTATATCAAAACACAAACAGGTGTTTCGTTTTGCTTAATATGATACACTTTTGTATTTCAATTGCACTGCAGTAAATTCATTTCACAATGCAGCTTGTACCAAATAATCTTACTCGTTCTAAATTTAGTTTCTTGTTCGTAGAAATAGTTTGTTGTCATAAATTTATCTTGCAGTGGTCTTTGTTCAACATCATTTATTAGATTTGCCCCCAAATTTTATATTGTTATGCTAACAGAAGAAGTAGAATTAATTATAGATGATGTAAAAACATCTATGCAAAAAGCAATTAATCATTTAGAACAAGAATTAACAAAAATAAGAGCAGGAAAAGCTTCACCTACTATGTTAGATGGTATAGTAGTAGATTATTATGGTAATCCTACACCAATTAATCAAGCAGCCAATATAACAGTGTTAGATGCGAAAACTATTAGTATTCAACCATGGGAAAAAAGCATTTTAGCGGCTATTGAAAGAGCTATTATGCAGGCTAATATTGGTATAACTCCTCAAAGCGATGGCAACCAAATACGTTTGTTTTTACCACCACTTACAGAAGAACGTAGAAAAGAATTATTTAAAAAAGCAAGTGCAGAAGGCGAAAATTCAAAAGTTGCTATTCGCAATATTAGAAGAGATGCTATTGAGCAAATAAAGAAAGGACAAAAAGATGGTTTAAGTGAAGATATTGCAAAAGATGCTGAAGCAAATATTCAAACAGTTACTGATAAACACATTGCTTTAGTGGATAAGCATTTACAAGCAAAAGAAAAAGAAATGATGAGTGTTTAATGTTCTAAATCTTCTATTTTAATTCTATTTGCTTTATCTGAATAATTTACTAAATACACGCCCAATAAAGTAATTATTGCTCCTATAATTAATTGTATAGTAATTTTTTCATTCAATAAAAATGTGCCTATACCTATAGCTACAATAGGATTCATGTAGGCATACAAAGAAGCAATGGTAGGGTTTAAGTGTTTCATTGAATAAATGAATGCAATAAAAGTTATAACAGAGCCAGCAATAATTAAATAGACAATCATTAACCAAGAAAAGATAGGAATCTTAGCAAAAGGAATAAAATTATTTGTTGAAATACTTAAAATAAAAACCAATATAGCACCAAAAATCATTTGCCAACCTAAACCATAATAAGGATTTATTTTTACTTTTTGTTTAGCAATCATTATAGTACTAAAACTCCATGAAATAGTTGCTATTACTGATAAAGCCAACCCAATAAAAAAGCCTTTTTCGTGTACATTAATGGTATTTTCATACAGTACCAATCCTACACCTATAATTCCCAAACCAATACCTATTACAGTAAGCATATTTAGTGATTTGCTTTTGTAAAAAAAGTACTCAATAATTACTACACACAATGGATATAAGGCACCTATTAAAGCTCCTAAACCACTGGGTATATATTGCAAACTCCATGCACTTAAACCATTGGCAAATACAAATGTAAAAATGGATAAAATAAATAATTGCCACAACTGTTTTTGAGGCGGCAAAGAAAATTTTCTGAAGATTAAATAATACAATACAAAAATTAATCCTGCGAAAAACAAACGTATTGCAGCTAATTGTAGTGCTGGCATATTTTGTATGCCAAATTTTACAGCAACCCAAGTTGTACCCCAAACAATGGAAGTAACTGCTAATGCTGAATATCCTTTTTGTTTTGTTGTCAAGCAGAAAGATTAATGTTTAAAATGGCGCATTGCTGTAAATACCATTGCAAGATTGTGTTGCACAGTATAATCAATACTGTCTTTATCTCTTATACTGCCACCAGGTTGTATAAAAGATTCTATACCTTCTGCATGTGCAATGCTTATACAATCACTAAAAGGAAAGAAGGCATCACTTGCTAATGCTGCTCCTTTTAAATTGAAATTAAATTGTTTTGCTTTTGATATGGCATGTCGTAGAGCATCAATTCTTGAAGTTTGCCCACAACCTTTTCCTATCAACTGTTTGTTTTTTACTAATGCAATAGCATTACTTTTTAAATGCTTGCAAATGATGTTGGCAAAAATTAAATCTTGTTTTTCTTGTTCTGTAGTTATTCTTCCTCCTACTTCTTTCCACTCTGTATAATTTCCATCATCTATTTGTTGCGTAAGTATGCCGTTTAATAAATTTTTTTGTTGAAATTGATTAGTGGTGTTGGTATCATTATTATTAAGCAACTCTAATAAAATTCTATTCTTTTTGCTTTTTAAAATTTGCAAGGCATCTGTATCAAAAGCAGGGGCAATTAATGCTTCAAAAAATAATTCATTTATTGCCTCAGCAGTAGATTTATCAATAATTCCGTTGGTTATTAAAATGCCTCCAAAAGCACTTTCATTATCTCCTGCAAGTGCAGCTTCCCAGCTTTCAAAAACAGTTTTTCTTGATGCAACTCCACAAACGTTGGTGTGTTTAATAATGGCAAAAACCACTTCTTCTTTTTTATCAAATTCTTTTATTAATTGTATAGCTGCATCTACATCAACCAAATTATTATAGGATAGTTCTTTGCCATTTAATTGGTTAAACAATTTAGATAAATTACCCCAATAACTTGCTTGCTGATGAGGGTTTTCGCCATAACGAAGTATTTGTTTTTGTGTTGATGATGGTGCTATTGTATTAGTTGGATTAAAGTAGTTGTTAATAGCAATATCATAATTCATAACTACTTGAAAAGCCCTTGCAGCAAAGCTTTTACGTTGCTCTACTGTTGTCTTTCCATTTTGTGTTTCTAATAAAGTTTGTAGCTCATTGTATTGCTCTTTTGATGCTACTACTACAACATCATTAAAATTTTTAGCAGCAGCTCGTATCATACTTGGACCACCAATATCTATTTTTTCAATAATCAACTTTTCTTCATTGGTTGATGCAACAGTTTCTTCAAATGGATATAAATCTACAATTACTACATCTATTGCTGGTATATGGTATTGCTGCATTTCTTGTATATGCAATGTATCGTTTCTTTTTCCTAAAATTCCACCAAATACTACTGGATGCAATGTTTTTACTCTGCCTCCTAAAATTGATGGATAGGTTGTAAGTGTTTCTACAGCTATACATGAAATACCTGCATCTTCTAAAAATTGTTGAGTGCCGCCAGTGCTGTAAATTGTAATTCCTAATTTTTGTAATTGTTTTGCTATTGGCTCTAATCCATCTTTATAAAAAACAGAAATAAGTGCCGATTTTATTTGCTTCATCAACAAGGGGGTTTTAAAAAATTAGAGAACAAATTTTAGGGTCTTGGAATATCTATACTTCTTATAACATTAAATTTCCAAACTCCATTATCGCTTTTTACTACATTGTACAATAATTGACGTGCAACTATAGCTTGGGTTGCTGCATTGGTATTATCTGTTACAGTAAATTTATGTGTGAGTGTTCCATTCAATAATTTAAAAACATCATTGCCGGTATAACCTGTTCTATATTTTTCATTATCCATTAAACTTGGAAAAATAATAGGAGCAATAGTTTTATTTTCATTTGATGTAATGGCAAAAACGGTTCCTTGATTTTTTTCGTTATCTGTTACAATATACACTACCAAATCAGGAAATCCATCTTTGTTCAAATCGTCAATTTCTGCACCTGTAACTTGCCCTTTAATATCAATATTCAAATCTTCTTTATTTTCCTCAAAACCAATAAGGGTTACACGCAAATTATTTTTTTTATTAGGTTTATTGCTGCAAATAACTCTATAACCTGTTTTTCCTATTTTTAATGTAGAGTCAAACTTTGTTTTTTGAGCATTGGAAAAATTGGCAATAACCATAAAAGCAATGAAAAGAAAAACTTTGTTCATGAAATAAAAATTTTGCTGCAAAAGTAGATGTTATACAAAAGCAAATAGAATGTTTTATTTAAAATTAAATAACAAAAACCTGTGAAGTAAAATATTCTTTTACATTTTATGACTTCATTTAAACTTTAGGTGTGAAATTTGGTTAATATTAAAAAAAGAGATTGCTCAAATGCACTTAGACGATATTACTTTATTACAACAATTTAAACAACCCGATTTAAAAGAAAAAGCTTTTACAGCTCTGGTAAAAAAATATCAGGAGCAGTTGTATTGGCATATTAGAAGGTTGGTTGTAACGCATGATGATGCTAATGATGTACTGCAAAATATGTTTATAAAAGTTTGGAATGGATTGGGAAATTTTAGAGAAGATAGTAAACTGTACACTTGGTTGTACAGAATTGCTACCAATGAAAGCCTTACATTTTTAGAAAACCAAAAAAAGAAATCGGTAACAAGTTTTGATGATGTAGGAGAGAGTTTATCTAATAAAATAAAAGCAGAAAGCAACTTCGATGCTAATCGTTTAGAATGGAAATTACAGCTTGCTATACAGCAGTTGCCAGAAAAACAAAGAATAGTTTTTAACTTACGATATTTTGATGAATTGCCTTATGACGAAATGAGCAAAATATTAGATACCAGCGAAGGTGCATTAAAAGCAAGTTATCATCATGCAGCAAAAAAAATTGAAGACTTTATTATTAATCATTAAACCAAAAAGCATAACAAAAGTCTTAGTTATTGAGTTTTTATGAAAAAGGATAATAACATATACCATGAATTAAAAGAAATTGCGCCGGCTGTTGCTAACCTGTCTAAAAAGAATGTATATAATATTGATGAGAATTATTTCAATTCATTTCCTTATCAAATTGTAGAAAAAATTAAAGACGAACATTTGATGTTAAACAATATTTCAAATAAAAATCTTTTTACAACACCTGAGAATTATTTTCAAGAATTTTCTTCCAATATTGTAGAAATTGCCTCTGCTCAAAAAAGCCATTTCTCAGAAATTGAAGAAGAGTTAAATGCAGTTGCTCCTTTATTAAACACTATATCCAAAAAGCCTATTTATAGTACTCCTAACAATTATTTTAATACATTATTTTATAAAACAAATGCTACTCAAAATAGTTTTTTAGCAAAGAAATTTGTTAAAAAATGGTTGCCATACGCTGCTGCTGCAATATTTATAGGTTTAATTGCGTTTAGTATGTTGAATTTTTTAAATACTAATAACAAAGAAAATTTACAACATGAATTAGCAACAGCAAATGATGAAGAAATAACAAATTATTTATCTTCTGTACATTCGCCTATTTATTTTTCATCTCAAGAAAATAATGATACAGCAGGCATTTCAGGTTTATTTGAAATTGCAAGCACCGATGATTTAGTTTATTATTTGAATGAAGAGTCTATAAATAGCGAAATTGCAACAGATAAGATTTAATTTAAAAATTATGAAACGAGTATTATTTTTTACAATCTTTGCAGTGTTAGCTCATTTTGTAAATGCACAAGGAGGAGGTAGAGGAGCTAAAAAAGGAGAGAGGATACAAGCTTTAAAAGTGGCATATATGACCCATGTTTTAAAACTTACACCAACGGAAGCTCAAACTTTTTGGCCCATTTACAATACCTATTTTGAGGAAACTAAAAAAGCAAGAGTTAATAATAAAGAAGATGAATTAAAATATCAGGAAGAAGCTTTAAACATTAAAAAAAAGTATAAGCCTGAGTTTAAAAAAGTTTTAAATGATGATAACAGAGTAAATCTTGTATTTAAAGCAGAGAGAGATTTTTTAACAGAGTTACAAAAAGAGGTAAAGAAAAGAATACAACAAAAACAAAAAGCAAATTCATCTTTAGAGGCTCTTGAATAAAACAATATTTTTTTACACCTTATTGTAAACTTGGTGTTTTTCATAGGTTAGCAACGGCCAGCTCTATTTAGAGCAGGCCCTTCTTTTTTTAAGCCTAATATGCTTGTAATTTCAATTTTATTTTTATGGTTGAATTAAATCAAAACAGTCTTTAATAATATCTATTTGAAATTCATCTGAGGTTTCTTGAGGCTCTCCATCAATATGAAAAGGAGCATGTTTTAAATTTTTAATTTTAAGAGATGAGGTTTGAAAATATAAAATATTTTTCTTGGTTACCTCTTCTACTAACTCTTCTAATTTATTATTACCTCTTATTTGTTTAAGAATAGCAAAAGGAAGTTTTGCTTTGTTCATTTTTTGAACAACAACAATATCCAACAATCCATCATTTAAACTTGCTTGAGGAGCAATAGTGAAATTATTTCCAAACTGATTACTATTGGCTATACTAATAAAAAATGCATCTGTAAAAAAAGAAAAATCTTCAATAGTAATTTCAAACTGATAAGGTTGTGCTTTAAAAAAATTAATTAAACTTTGAGTAGTGTAAGTAAGTAAGCCTCTCATTGCTTTAGAGCTAAAATCATGAGCTACTTTTGCATCAAACCCAATGCCACTAAGCATACACGAAAATTGGTTGTTTATTAAAAACGAATCTACCTTTTTGCTATTGCCATTAAAAATAAGTTGCAAAGCATCTTTAGGTTTCATGGGTATTTGTGCTGCTCCTGCTAAGCCATTGCCACTGCCTACAGGTATAATACCAAACCTTACAGGCAAAAATCTTAAACTATTTACAATTTGATTAATAGTTCCATCGCCGCCCACCATTATTACATCTGTAATTTGTTCGGTGTTTATTTTTTCTTTTAAAAAATTATAATTAGCAGCAGCATTGGTATTAATTATTTCAAAAGGAAAATTGGCTGCTAAAGATTCTTTTTCTATTAAGGCTTTTATGTTTTCTTTTTTTCCTGTTCCTGCAACAGGATTAATAAGGTATAATAATTTTCTGTTCATTGCCTTCTATTTACTTAATCAATTCTTATTAATGCTTAAACTTTTTAAGGTTTATCTTACTTCTATTTTACATAGCAAAACATTTTGTATAACAGGTTCATTATCTGTTGTAGTAGTTCTTGTAAATAGGCTATAAGTATTTCCTGCATTGGTTTGTACGAATAAATCTTTAAGATAAATATGCGAAATGCCTATCACTCTTGTTAAAAAGCGAAGCCTTAATTCTTTACCATTTTCGTCTGCTATATAGTATTCTCTTTTTATATTCTTCTCTACTCTTGTATTAGAATAAATAATTACAAATTTTCCTTGTTCGTTTATATTTTTTTTTAAAACTAAAACCGATTTATTGCTACTGCCATCAGAATATGCTCTGAGCGTATTATCTTGAGCAGAAATTTGAAAAACTTGTACGGTTGATTCTGTTTCTTGAGCAAATAAAATAGTACTCAAAAAAAGCGTTGCGGTTAAAAATAAAATTTTCATAAAATTTATTTTAATTTTAAAAATTACCATTTTAATAAAGCACTTGCCCAAGTAAATCCACTACCAAAAACTGTTAAACAAACCAAATCTCCTTCTTTAATTTTTCCTTTTTCCCAAGCCTCACAAAGTGCAATAGGAACACTTGCAGCAGTTGTATTTCCATATTGTTGAATATTGTTGTACACCTTGTCATCATTGAGTTTTAGCGTATGCTGAATAAATTGTATTATACGCAAATTGGCTTGATGTGATATTAACATATCTATATCTTGTGTTGTATAATTATTAGCTTGCAAAGCTTCCATAATTACTTCAGGCATTTTTACAACAGCTTTTTTAAAAACTGCTGGTCCATCCATAAAAGGAAAGTTTTGTGCATTATCAATCATGGTATGGCTCATAAACATATCGCCTAATGTTGCTTCATTAAAATCTGCTAAATCTTTTTTCCAATAATTAGCATGTGTACCAGGGTTATACATTGCTAAAGTTTCTGCATCGTTGCCATTGCTATGCAAATGTGTACTTAAAATTTCACTTATATTGTTGTTGGAACGTTGTAATACAACAGCACCAGCCCCATCACCAAAAATTACACTTACATTTCTGCCACGTGTTGTAAAATCCAAACCAAAACTGTGTTTTTCGCTACCTATTACAAGAATATTTTGGTACATACCTGTTTTTATAAATTGGTCTGCAACACTTAAAGCATAAACAAAACCACTACACTGATTGCGAATATCCAATGCCCCAATTTCTTTCATTTCTAAAGCTCTTTGCACCAAAACACCACAGCCAGGAAAATAATAATCTGGGCTTAAGGTAGCAAAAACAATAAAGTCTATATCTTGTGCAGTAATACCTGCTCTTTCAATAGCAATTTTAGCAGCCTCAACACCCATTGTTGCTGTAGTTTCTTGTGTACGATGTGCGTACCTTCTTTCTTTTATTCCTGTACGTTCTTGTATCCATTCATCATTTGTATCCATTAATTTTTCTAAATCTTTATTTGTAACAACTTGCGATGGCACATACTTTCCTATTCCGGCTATCTTACTTTTATACATATCAAATTAATTTATTGTAGCAAAGTAAAATAAAAACCCAAGATGGAAAAATGAAAATTTAATCTGTGCTATTTTTTTGAGAAATTAAAATTAAAATAAAGCAATAGTGCATCATTGAAATAAGTTATAAATTCGTTGCAAATATTTTTCACTATAAAAATTTAATACACAATGAAAAGCTTTATTAGTACTTTAATTTTTTCTTTTATCTCTTTTGTAGCATTTGCACAAGTATCTTCCAATTCTGCCAAAACACCAGATCCTCAAAAAAAATTATTAACAGTAATAGCATCTTGTGGTGAGTGCAATTTTAATTTAGAGGGCGATGATTGTGATTTGGCTATTATGATAGATGGAAAAGCTTATTATGTAGATGGTGCAACAATTAATGACTTTGGGCATCCTCATGCAAAAGGAGGATTTTGTGTGGCAAAAAGAAAAGCAGAGGTTCAAGGCGAAATTATAAATGGTCGTTTTAAAGCAACTTATTTTAAATTATTAAAATTAGAAGAAGAAAAAACCACAAAACCTACCAAGCAGTAATGCACTTAAATTTCATTTCTTAACAACAGAAAATTCTCTTTTAAAAACTTAACTTATGCTTAATTTTTTTAAAAAGAAATTCGTTTTAATAACTGCTGTTTATTGGTTTGTGTTAATATATATAGTTGCAGCATTATTGTTTTGGTTTTTAAAACTTACCCATCATGCAAATGATAAAGCAGCTATGCAATTGGCTTTATTAAATAAAAACGACTCCAGCTATATTGCAAAAGCATCTGAAATAGAAACGTTAAGAGACAGAAAAATTTCACAATACATTGGAGAAGGATCTACCTTTTTTGCAGTAATTGTAATTGGTGCTGTATTTGTTTTTCGTGCTGTACGAAAGGAAATTAATTTATCTGCACAACAGCAAAATTTTATGATGGCAGTAACACATGAGTTAAAAACACCTATTGCTATTGCTCGTTTAAATTTAGAAACACTACAAAAAAGAAAGTTAGATGAAGAAAAGCAAAATAAACTTATAAGCAATACTATACATGAAACAGACAGATTAAACAGTTTATGTAATAATATTTTATACGCCACCCAAATAGATGGAGGAGATTATAGCAGTGCAAAAGCAGTAATCAATGTAAGTACTTTAATACAAGAATGTGTAAACGAATTTAAGAGTAGATTTTCGTTGCGAAAAATAGACGCTACGCTACAAGAAAATATTTACATGAATGGCGAAAGTTTATTGATACAAATGTTGGTAAATAATCTTATTGATAATGCGTTGAAATATTCTCCCAAAGATTCGCTTGTACACATAAAATTGCTGCAGGAGCATAACAAAATTATTCTTTCTGTTGCAGATAATGGATATGGAATAAAGCAAAACGAAAGGCATAAAATATTTCAAAAATTCTATCGTTCTGGAATTGAAACAACAAGAACAACAAAAGGTACAGGATTGGGTTTGTATTTATGTAGTAAAATTGTAGATAGTCATAATGGCTACATTACTATGACAAATAATTTACCACAAGGAAGTATTTTTACAGCGGTTTTTAAATTATAAAAAATGAACGATTATAAAGCAAGTATTTTATTAGTTGAAGACGAAGAACACCTAAACGAAACCCTCAAATTAAATTTAGAATTAGAAGGCTATGAAGTAACCAGTGCTTACGCAGGTAATGAAGCATTAGATGCTTTAAACAAAGCCCATTTTGATTTAATGATTTTAGATATTATGCTTCCTGAAGTAGATGGAATAACTGTTGCCCAAACCGTAAGATTAAGTAATGACGAATTGCCTATACTAATGCTAAGTGCAAAAAATACTGGAGTAGATAGAGTGCTTGGTTTAAAAAAAGGAGCAGACGATTATTTAACTAAACCATTTAATTTGGAAGAGTTGTTGTTGCGTGTAGAAAAACTGATTCAAAAAAATAAAAAGATTTATGAAAAAGAAAGCACTATTGGCGATACATATACTTTTGGAGATAATTTAATAGACTTTAAATCGTTGGATGCAATTACCTATGATGGGAAAAAAATTAAACTAAGTAAAAAAGAAGCCAATCTTTTAAAATTATTAATAGAAAATAAAAATGAAGTTGTACCAAGAGAAAAAATATTATTTGTTGTTTGGGGTTACAATGTTTTTCCTACAACAAGAACTATAGATAATTTTATTTTAACCTTCAGAAAACATTTTGAAGAAAATAGCAAACAGTCTAAATACTTTCATAGTGTAAGGGGCATTGGTTATAAGTTTACTGCATAATATTCTTATACAATAAAGCTTCATCAAAAGCCTATTAGTTTCT
Source organism: Chitinophagales bacterium (assembly GCA_026931905.1). Taxonomy (GTDB): domain Bacteria; phylum Bacteroidota; class Bacteroidia; order Chitinophagales; family Chitinophagaceae; genus UBA1930. The sequence goes on along the minus strand of JAIXLB010000064.1, from coordinate 30,772 downwards.
TTAAAAACAGGCGGTTTAAAAAAAAACTTCCTTATATGATTCTACTCACATTTTATTAGTTACAAGGCATTGAACTTTGCAGTATTCAATCATCCCTAATTAATAAAATGTTTATGAAAAAAGTTTTTATTGTACTTACCACAATGGTAGTGTACACCTTAACTTCTTGTTCGAGTGGCGAACAAAACAATAATGCAGCTTCAAACACAAATACAGAGGCTACTGCAAATGCTGCAGGACAATCTGGTGTAGAAGACAGCCAATCTGCTAAAGATATTGTAAAAACTGCTGCAGGTAGTAAAGATCATACAACTTTAGTTGCTGCTGTAAAAGCAGCTGGTTTGTTAGATGCTTTAAGCAATGCTGGTCCATTTACTGTATTTGCACCAACCAATGCTGCATTTGATAAATTACCTGCTGGTACAGTAGATAATTTATTAAAACCTGAAAATAAAGGTAAATTAGAAGATGCTTTAGGCTACCATACTTATGTGGGTTCTATAAAAGCAGAAAACATGCAAGATGGGCAACAGTTAAATATGGTATTTGGAGGCAATGTAACTATTACTAAAAAAGATGGTAAAACATTTGTAAATGGTTCTGAAATTTTAGCTTCTATTCCTACATCAAATGGTATAATACATGTTATTGGAGATGTATTAAGTCCGCCAGCAAAATAAAATAAAAATGTTTTTTGGTTTTTTATGTATGAGTAAATTAAGTTTCGAAAGCAACCCTTAGAGTTTATATACTTATAACAACAAGTATTAGGTTGTAAACCCTTAAAAAAAGCCCTATTGTTTTGTAACAATGGGGCTTTTGTTTTAAAAGAAATATACACTTCTCAAAAAGTAAAAATAATCGCTTAAAAACAATAGCAACTATATTTCATAAATCGCTACAAAAAGAAAAGCATTTTTATTTTCCTCCACCTGGGCAATGTTGTTTTAAATAATTTGTAAATAAAGTAGAAAGGTGTGTAAATGTTCCTTTGCCTTCGCTAATACTATGTGTACGATTGGGATAGCTCATGAGCGAAAACTGTTTGTTGTATTTTACTAATTCATTAATCAATAATTCTGTGTTTTGATAATGTACATTATCATCGCCTGTGCCATGAATTACCAATAAATTTCCTTTTAATCCTTTGGCATGTGTAGTTGCAGAAGCTACAACATAATCATCCATATTTTCTTGAGGCAAACCCATGTAACGTTCTTCATAAATATTATCGTAGGTTAATCTATTTGCTACTGGAGCAATAGCAATTCCTGTTGTATAAATATCGCCATATTGAAACATTAAATTTAAGGTAGTAGAACCGCCACCACTCCAACCCCAAACTGCAATTCTATCCTTATCTACATAACTCCATTTTAAAATTTCTTTTGCAGCCATTGCTTGATCTCTAACATTTAATACACCTACTTTTCTGTAAATGCTTTTACGCCAAGCAGCACCTTTAGGAGCTGGTGTTCCTCTACCATCTAAACTTATTTGAATGTAACCATCAGCAGCAATATCACCTTGATACAAAAATGTACTTGCACTGCCATAAGTATCTTTTACAGTTGCAGAACCTGGCTCTGTATAAACATAAAATACAACAGGATATTTTTTGGTTGAATCAAAGTTTTTAGGCAACACTTTCCAGCCATCCATAGTTACTCCATCTTCTGTAGTTACAGTAAAAAACTCTGTATTGGTTTTTGAATTAGGTGTTGTTTTAATTTCTCCTTTTATTGTGGTGTTTGTTTGTAAATTCAACCATTCGTTGGAAGGAGGAATAGTAGCACTTGAAAAACTATGAGATGCATATAAACCATTGGGAGAAATTTGATAACTGTGTGTTCCTTTTTGATTTTCTGGAGAAAGCAAAGTTGCATTGCCACCGCCATTTAAGTTTACACGATACAAATATTTTTGCAAAGCATTATTAGGCGATGCAGTAAAATACACATAACCATTTTTTTCATCTACACCACCAAAATCAATCATATCATAATTGCCTTTGGTAAGCAAGGTTTCTTTTTTACCATTTTGGCTAATCAAATAAATATGTCGCCATCCATCTTTTTCACTAATCCATAAAAAATCATTTTTATTTACCCACTCCCAACCTACAGGATTATCATTATTCCATCTGCTTTTAATATCAATCCATGCAGCATCTTTTTCTTCATAAATGGTAGAAGCAGCACCAGTACTACTATTCAATAACATTATTTTACTTTCTTGTTGTTTTCTGTTTAGTTGTTGAATAATTAATTGCTGATTATTTGCCCACTCCATTCTTGGAATATAATGTTGTATAGCACTACCAGGAACATTCATCCAAGTTGATTTTTTGGTATCAATATTTACAACAGCAATTTTACAAGAAGAAGGGTCTTCGCCAACTTTAGGATATTCTACAGGTACAGTAAAAGAGTAAATAGAATCGGTATTATTTATCATCAAAAAGTTTCTGATGTTTCTTGCATCTATTTGCCAATAAGCAATATTTTTACTATCAGGACTCCAGCGAAAGCCATCTCTACAACCAAATTCTTCTTCATAAACCCAATCAAAAGTTCCATTAATTATTCTATCTGTACCATCTTTAGTAAGTTGGGTAATTTTATGTGTAGTTAAATCTTCTACATACACATTATGCTTGCTTACATAAGCTGCTTTTTTTCCATCGGGAGAAATTTTTGCAAACATTAAAGAAGATTCTGGTAAGCCTTTCCCTAATTGTTGTAAGGAGTTTGTGCTTTTGTTATAAATAAAATAATCGCCTCTTGATTCGTAACGCCAAACTTTTTTAGTATTGGTAAAAATTAAAAATACTTGTTCATTGTTGCTTACAAAAAAATTTTTAATGGTAAATTCTGTCTTTTTATCATTTGATATTAAGGCAGATTTTTCTACTAAAACAACTTTATTAAAATCGGGCAAATTGTATTTTACAATTTCACCTTTTTCTGTTGTGTAATAAGCATTACCAGCTTCATTCCATTTTAAAGCCCCACCACGTTGGGCATTAATGGAAACGCTATAAACAATAACAATAAGTGCAAGCAATATTTTTTTCATACCATTTATTTTAAGAAGTGAAAATAAATTTAAAATAATTAAGTTAATAACCATTCATAAAAGATTTGGGTATTTTTAAGCAAAATTTATTTATTAAATGATGCAATCCTGTTTAAAAATTCTTTTTTTTCTTTTATTAGTTGCTGTATGTAATAACACTTCTGCTCAACATAAAAATTTGTTTCCTGCCAATACAAAAGCAGTGATGCAAATATTTAAAGAGGCAGAAAATTTATTAGCAACTGATACTTTACAAGCAGCTGTTCAAGTTCAAAAGCTTGATAGTATTTGTAATGCCAACGAGCAAGCGTATAAACTATTTATTGCTTCTGTAAGGTTATGGCAAGCATGGTATCAATTCTCTTCAACTAAATTGCCAAAAGCTTTTGCTGAAAAAGGAAATAATTATTTATTACAAGCAGAACTAGCTATTAAAGGAAATGAACAAATATTTTTAGATTCATTTAGTTTAGATGTGTTGAATATAGGGCTTAGTTTCGATGATATTCATCAACTTTCTTTACTTGCCAGCTTAAACAAATTATGGAAAGAAGCAACTGGTTATACATATAAAACAACTGAAGGAGATTACCGATTAACATTGTATGCTTGGTTTAAGTATTATAATGGCGATACAAAAATTGCAAATAATTTGGTACAATACGATGCGTTGTATTACCCAACTATCAATGACAAATCGGCTCCTGTTGATCAACTTTGTTACATGGCCTACAAAGCTATTACATTAGGGCATCAATACAAAGAATGGAAGGTTAATAAAGATTCAACTACTGCTAATAATTTATACAACAACTATAAAAAATGGAGTTACAATTGTAACAATTGGTTGTTTAAGCCTATGGTAAAAAATAATTTACCAAATTCGCCCAATTATAATAAGAGTAATAGAGAGTCTTACTTTTTGGTGTATCATGCTTTGCTGCAATCATATGCCGAGTTTGCCAAGTTTTTTAATAAAGTAGGCAATGCATCTATTTACTTAAATCAATATGTAAAAGAGGCTTTGCTTCCAGAAATAGATAGCTTAAAAAAATGGAATAACACCATGTCATTAGTGTTTCTTCAAAATACAGTTGATGCAAGTTTTTTATTGGCAGATACCTACTATTCTATTGGAGAATATGAACGGTCTTTGGCAACATTAAGATTGGTAAAAACTAAATTAGAAACTGTACCCAATTGGAAAGATAGTTTGCAAAGAAAAGTAAGTTTTGATTTTAACTATTACCTAAAAACTGCAAAAAGCTATTATGCAACCAATGAGTATGATATAGCTGATTTATCAATACAAGTTGCAAAAGATTATTATCCCAAACCACCTGTAAGAAATGATAAGCGTTATGAGTTTTGGTGGGGTAATTATGTGTTAGCAAGAACCTATGAAATAGATGGTTTATTTCATTCTAACAGAAGGCAACAAGCTATAGATAGTATGTTATACTATTTTGAAATGATTTATGAAACCGATACAAGTAAATATCCATCTAACAAGTACGAGCCTTTGTTTTTATTCAATGTAGCTAAAATGTTAGTTGCTAAAACAAAATGGCAAATGGCAGTTGTAGTTTCTGACGATGCATTGAAATATGTAGATTATTCTTCTTTATTTGATATGGAGTATTACTACAATATTGTAGCCATCAATATTTTGGCAAATACAAAAAATAAAGAACAGTTTTTTAAAGAAAATAGTTTGCAAGAAGTACTCAACTACACTCGTCATCAATTACAACAAAACATTGCATCTTTATCTCCAGACCAACGAATTATTTTTTATGAAAACAAATTGTTGCCCTATTTTAATTTGTACCATAGTTTGGTTTTTGAAGGATATTTAAAAAAATTTCCTCATCTACAAAAGCAAATTGCCGAACAATCTATTGCCTTAAAAAATTGTTTACTAAGCAGCGATGCTACATTGCAAAAAGCCACTGCTAATACGCCATATAAAGACTTAGTTGAAACAAATTTGATCTTAAAAAGAAGAGCTACCAAGTTAGAAAATGAAATTGCTTTGGTGGGTAGTTCTGTACATGAACGAAACAAAATAGACTTGATAAAAGATAATGTATTAGAAAGTTATTTTTCTTTTTTAGAAGTCAACGAAGTGCAGCAATCTTTTTTTATTACCGAAAATGAAATAAATGCTTCTTTGGGTAGTAAAGATTGTTACGTAGAGTTTGTGAGGTTTAATAATGTGTGTAGAAAAGATACTGTGTTTTATGGTGCATGGGTTTTGCAGAAGCAAGATGTGGCATTTAATGCTGTTAAATTATTTGCAGAAAAGGAAATTATTGCTGTTTTGCAAAACAAAAGTAGTTCGGCACAGCTATATGCTTTACAAGTAAAGCAGCAAAGAAGTGTAACCATTAAAAATAAAAAAGATAGTACAGCTACTAAAGATAATCAACCATTAAGTAAGGTAGATAAATTGGCGAAGCTTATTTTAGATTCTATTCAACGCTATATACAACCCAATGGCAAGTTTATTTTTATTCCAGATGGATACTTAAATAGAATTTCTTTTGCAGCTTTAAACTATAACAATAGTTATTTATTTCAGCAAGTACAGCTTAAGCAATTATCTGCAGTAAGTAATTTATTAAACAAGAAAACCTTACCAGATAGTTTACAATGGTTATTGGTTGGTGGGTTAGCATATACTAGTGCAAACTGCGACTCAAATAAAAGTTTATTAAAAAATATGTATAGCTGGAATTACTTGCCAGGTAGTTTAACAGAAGTTAATACACTAAGTGCCATTAATCGCTCAAAAGCCATAACAACTACTGTTATAACGGGTAATGGGTTTGCAGATTCTACGTTGAGTTACTATAATAAAAGCCAAATTATACATATTGCTTCTCATGGTTTTTATTTTGATTCAAGCGAAGTAGATACCTATTTCTCCACCAATTTTATTGGTGTAAATATTAAGAAGTTGCCCTTGCTTCGTTCTGGTATTGTTGTGTCTAATGCTAATTGTATTGCAAAACATATTCCCGATAAAAATGGTTATTTATCTGGCTACGAAATAGCAGCTACCAATCTAAGCGATTGTCAATTAATAGTCTTGAGTGCTTGTGAAAGTGCTTTGGGCGATATAAAAAGCAATTTGGGCGTTATGGGTTTACAAAGAGCTATAAAGCTGGCAGGTGCACAAAAAATGCTGATTACACTATGGAAAATTCCAGATAATGAAACTGCTGAATTTATGGGATTGTTTTACGATTTTTTATTAAATAAAAAAATGACGGAAGAGTTAGCACTTAAGCAAACACAACAAATAATGAGTAAAAAATATGCTGTAAGCAAGTGGGGGGCGTTTGTGTTAATTGAGTAATATTTTTCATACAGCAGTTTTTTTAGCTTCATGAGTTAAAACATTCTTTATTGTGTTTCAAATACACAATTAAAACTGTAAATAACTGATGTTTTTCATGTATTTCTCTATTAATAACCCTTATTTTTGCTCCACAAAAAAATACAAAATGGCAGTATTAGTAAATAAAAATTCTAAAATTATTGTTCAGGGTTTTACAGGAACAGAAGGTACATTTCATGCTACACAAATGATTGAATATGGCACTAATGTAGTAGGAGGAGTTACGCCCAATAAAGGAGGTACAACACATTTGGATAAACCTGTTTTTAATACAGTTTCTGATGCTGTAAAAACAACTGGAGCAAATGTAAGTATCATTTTTGTGCCACCTGCTTTTGCTGCTGATGCTATTATGGAAGCTGCTGATGCAGGTATTGCTTTGGTTGTATGTATTACAGAAGGTATTCCTGTTCAGGATATGGTTAAAGTGAAAAATTTTTTACAAGGAAAAACAACCAGATTAATAGGACCAAATTGCCCTGGAGTTATTACTGCAGAAGAAGCAAAAGTGGGTATTATGCCTGGTTTTATTTTTAAGAAAGGTAGAATTGGTATTGTATCAAAATCAGGAACATTAACTTATGAAGCTGCCGACCAAGCTGTAAAAGCTGGCTTAGGCGTTTCAACAGCAATTGGTATTGGTGGAGACCCCATTATTGGCACACCTACTTTAGAAGCTGTAAAACTTTTAATGGACGATCCTGAAACAGATGGTATAATTATGATAGGAGAAATTGGAGGAAGCATGGAAGCCGAAGCTGCTCGTTGGATAAAAGACAACAAAACAAAACCTGTTGTAGGATTTATTGCTGGGCAAACAGCACCTCCAGGAAGAAGAATGGGTCATGCAGGTGCTATTGTTGGTGGAGCAGAAGATACTGCTGCTGCTAAAATGAAAATTATGGCTGAGTGTGGTATTGCTGTTGTTGCAAGCCCTGCAGATATTGGTAAAACAATGGCTGCCGAATTAGCAAAGTTCAAATAATTTCTTTTATTGTATAATTTTTTCAGATAAAAAAAGAGGCTGTCTCTAACTTTGAGACAGCCTCTTTTTTTAATTAACACCAAAAACTTTTTTAAGTAAGTTGGTTGTTTGAGCAACGGGATCTTTTCTTATTTTTTGTTCTTCCAATGCTAATTGATAAAAAATTCCTTCTAAGGCTTTATCTGTAACATAGCCAGATAAATCGGGGTTTATTTTTTTGAAAGAAAATTTGTTGTAGGTAGAAAAAACAGTATTCCAGTGTTGAGTTGCATTTACTTTTTCTAACGATTTTTCAATTACAGGTTTAAATGCTTCTGTTAAAGGTTTTGTTGTTTGCTCTCTTAAATATTTTGTAGCTGCTGAATCGCCACCACGCAAAATATTCCAAGCATCTGCAAAACTCATGTTCTTAATAGCATTTACAAAAATGGGTGCAGCACTTTTGGCAGCATCTTCAGCAGCACGATTCATAGATAAAATTGCATCATCTACTAATTTTTGACCACCAGGAACACGACTAACAGTTTCTACAACCTTTTTGGCTTCGTCGGGTAATAATATTTTTATTGCAGCATTTTTAAAAAAGCCATCCATATTGGAAAGCTGCGATGCACTTTTTTCTGCACCAAGTGTTAGTGCCTCTTTCAAGCCACTTACAACCTCTTCAGTACTTAATCCATTTGTAGAATTTTTATCTCCACCACCAGTAACTTTTTTATATACCTCTTTTAAAATTTGAGCATTCGATACACTAACAATGAATGATAATAATAATATTCCAATAATTTTTTTCATTATAATATTTTTTAGAGAATGAATATCTAACTTTTAAATTAATTAGATATACCTGTGTTTGTTTTTTAAAAAATTTCTAACATTAATAACTAAAATAGTGCCACAAAAAAACCAAAGAATATTTTATAAATTACCATAAACTTTTTCTTTTCTTTTTTGTATAACTACTTATACCTAAAACGCCTAAAAGGCTTCTTGTTATTACATTTGCTGCAGTTCTGCCAATTTGTTTTACAGTAGGGTTATCAAAAAAGCCAGGTTCTTTTTTTTCTTTATTGGTATTTGTATTTTCTTGTTCTTTTTGTTTTTGTTCTTGTTCAATTCTTTCTTTCTCTCTTTCAGCAGCATGATTTAATTTTTCTGTTAAAATTTCATAGGCACTGTAATTATCTACTGTTTCGTTGTATTTAGTTACTAATTTACTTTGAGCAATTAAATTATTTATTTCTACTTCTGTTAAAACATCCATTCTGCTTCGTGGTGAGCAAAGTAAAGTATGTACTAATGGAGTAGGAATACCTTTTTCGTTGAGTAGTGTTACAAAAGCTTCGCCAATGCCTAATTGCGTAAGCAATTCATCGGTTTTATAAAAGGTAGTTTCAGGAAAATTTTCAGCAGCAGTTTTAATAACTTTTCTATCAGCAGCAGTAAAAGCCCTTAAAGCATGTTGAACTTTTAAACCCAATTGTGCAAGTACACTTGCTGGTATATCCTGTGGGTTTTGAGTACAAAAAAATATACCAATGCCTTTACTTCTTATTAATTTTATTACAGTTTCTATTTGTTGCATTAATGCACTACTTGCTTCTTGAAAAAGCAAATGGGCTTCATCTATAAATAAAACAAGTTTTGGTTTATCTAAATCTCCTTCTTCGGGACTTGTTGCATACAATTCTGCTAACAGTTGCAACATAAAAGTTGAGAAAAGTTTGGGTCTGTTTTGCATATCTGTAACTCTCAAAATATTTACTATTCCTTTGCCTTCGTTATTGATACGCATTAAATCATCTACTTCAAAACTTTTTTCTCCAAAAAATAAATCTGCTCCCTGTTGTTGAAGTTCTATTACTTTTCTAAGTATTGTTCCTGTGCTTGTGGTAGAAATTTTTCCATAACTTTTTTCTAATTCTTCTTTGCCTTCATCGCCTGCATATTGTAATATTTTTATTAAATCTTTTAAATCTAATAAGGGTAATTTATTATCATCGCAATATTTGAAAAGTATAGCAAGTAAACCACCTTGAATATCATTTAAACCTAAAATTTTACTTAATAATATTGGTCCAAATTCTGATACAGTAGCTCTTAGTCTTACACCTTTTTCATCGCTCAATGTAAGAAATTCAACAGGAAAAGCAGTAGGGTTGTAAGTTTCTTTTAGTAAAGCATAGCGTTCTGTAATTTTATTATTTATACTACCTGCTTGTGCAATGCCACTAAAATCGCCCTTAATATCCATCACTAAAGAGGGTATGCTGTTATCGCTTAAACACTCTGTAAGCATTTGCAATGTTTTGGTTTTTCCTGTACCTGTAGCACCTGCAATTAAACCATGCCTGTTCATGGTTTTAAAGGGCAAATACACAGCAGCATCACTAACTGCTTGACCATTTAACATGCCAACACCTATTTTTACATGTTCGCCTTTGAAAGAATAGCCTTGGTTAATAGTTTCAATAAACTGTTCTGTTGTAGCCATAAAAAAATTTAAAAACGAAAGGTAAAGTTTTTTTATGAATGAAAAGAAACAGTATAAAATTTATAAAATTGATTTACAAATTTTTAAACGCATAATAGGCTTTTAATAGTTGCTTATTACTTGATAATATAAGTGAGTAGAAAGAGTATTTTATAGGTGTATAAAAAAAGAGGTAACAGTTAATAATACTACACCAATTATTACAAAAGCTATTTCAGAAGTATCATTGGATTTTACAATATCTTTTTTCATGCTAAGGGATTTTAACAATAGACGAAAAAAGGTTTTTAAAGGTTGCAAGCTAAAAAAAATCTATTTTATACCTATTCGTTTTTAAGTTTAAGTTCCCAATCCCAAGCGGTTTTCATCATAGCTTCTAAATTGTATTTAATTTCCCAGTTTAATTTTTTTACAGCTAATTCATTGTTGGCATAAATAGCTACTACATCGCCAGCTCGTCTTGGTCCTATTTCATAATTTAGTGCTACGCCACTAATTTTTTCAAAAGTATTTATAGCCTCTAAAACTGTAACACCATTGCCTGTTCCTAAATTAAATACATCGCAGCGAGTTTGGTTTTTCTTTTCAATTAAATATTGTAAGCCCAATGTGTGTGCATGTGCAATATCACAAACGTGTATATAGTCTCTTATGCAAGAGCCATCTCTTGTATCATAATCATTGCCATGCACATACATTTTAGGTATTTTACCAATAGCAGTTTGTGTAATAACAGGTACTAAATTCATGGGTTTTCCTAAAGGTAATTCGCCAATATATGTAGTAGGATGTGCTCCTACAGGGTTAAAATATCTTAATAAAATACAAGAAGTATTTACAATAAAACTAAAATCTTTTATAATTCTTTCACCCATTTGTTTTGTAGCACCATAAGGGCTTTCAGCCTCTTTTATAGGAGAGTTTTCAGTAACTGGAATTGCGTCAGGGTTGCCATATACTGTGCATGAAGAAGAAAAAACAAAATGAGGTATTTTAAATTCTTCTACACATTTTAATAAATTAATTAAACCAAATAAATTGTTTTCATAGTAATTCAAAGGTTGTTCTACACTTTCGCCAACAGCTTTATAAGCAGCAAAATGTATTATGCCAGAAATATTTTTATTTTCTTGAAATACAGTATGTATGGCATCAAAATTTTTTAAATCTACTGCATAGTTTTTTATTTTTTTCCCAGTAATTTTTTCAATGCCAGCTAAAGCTATATCAGTAGAACGAGAAAAATCGTCAATAGAAATTACATCAAATCCATTTTCTAATAAATCTACAATGGTATGAGAACCAATATAGCCACAGCCTCCAGTAACTAAAATTTTATTCATTAAATATGTATTTTCAAAGAGTGCAATTTACTGTAAAGTTGAATACTATAATATATGAATTAAACAAAAATCAAAACACAAAGATGAGAGAAGAATTATTGTTGAAAACAGGGGTAATTGTAAACTCAATTCAGAATAAAACGAGCTATAATTTTTTTTGCAGCATGAGATAAAGTTGTTGTAACTGTTTTTTACAATGCTATAAAGTACATGTATAATTAAATCAATGTTTTTCCTATCATCATTATATTTTCGCTTTAATAACGATGTTTTTAGGCTTGTATTAACCACTGATGTAATAAATAAATCTATTTTAGAATAATGAATATCACTTTCTTATCTTAGCCCTCTTTAAACTAACTTTAATTAATTATGAAAAAAACTTTTTTAGTTGTAGTAATGATAGCTGCGGGTAGTTTTGTTTTTGCTCAAAGAAAAAATACACCTACTGCTCCAAAAGATACAACTCCTGTGGCAAAACCAATGCCACCACAAGCACCTAAGGCAGCCAAGCCAGGGCCAAAGCCTTATAAAGAAATTATTACAGAAAAAGCAATAAGTAAAACAGGATTATTTACTGTACATAAGGTAGAAGACAAGTATTATTTTGAAGTGCCTAATAATTTGCTGGGCAAAGAAATAATGTGTGTTACAAGATATAGCAAAGTACCAGGCGGTGCAGGTATTTATGGTGGAGAAGTTGCTAATCAACAAACATTAAAATTTGAAAAAGGGCCTAACGATAATATTTTTATTAGAACTGTAACGCTTATAAGTGCTGCAGATAGCACTCAAAAAATTTCTACTGCTGTAAATAACTCTTACTTAGATGCTATTGCTGCTGCTTTTGATATAAAAGCTTATGGTAAGGATAGCACAAGCAGTATTATTGATGTTTCAGACTTTTTTAAAGGCGATCAACAAATAGTAAGTATAAATGCCTCAAGCAAAAGAAGATTTAGTTTAGCTATGCTTGCACCCGATAGAAGTTTTGTTCAAAGTATCAATACTTATCCTATAAATACAGAAGTAAAAACAGTTAAAACTTATATTTCAAGCCCAGCTCCTGCAGCAGCAACTGGGGGACAAAGAAGTTCAGCAGGTTTTGCTGCAGCCAATGATGCAGGTGCTGTAACATTTGAACTAAATACTTCTTTCATTCTTTTACCAGAAAAACCAATGGCAAAAAGAGCTTGGGATAAAAGAGTAGGTTATTTTCCTGATAACTATGTAGAATATAGCGACAATCAGCAAAGAGTAGAAGATAAAACTTTTGCAGTTCGTTGGAGATTAGAACCTAAACCAGAAGATGTAGCAAAATGGAAAAAGGGCGAATTGGTAGAACCCATAAAACCATTAATATATTATATTGACCCTGCAACTCCTCCAAATTGGGTGCCTTATTTAATTGCAGGTGTAAATGATTGGCAAAAAGCTTTTGAAAAAGCTGGATTTAAAAATGCAATTATGGCTAAAGAGTGGCCTAAAAACGACTCTACCATGAGCCTTGAAGATGCTCGTTTTTCAGTAATTCGTTATTTTGCATCTAATATAGAAAATGCTTATGGACCTAATGTTCACGACCCACGTACTGGCGAAATTTTAGAAAGCCATATTGGCTGGTATCATAATGTAATGAAATTAGTACACGATTGGTATATGATACAAACTGCTGCTGTTGACCCTCGTGCCAGAAAAATGAAATTTGATACTGAATTAATGGGACAATTAATTCGTTTTGTATCTTCTCACGAAATAGGACATACTTTAGGATTATTACACAATATGGGTAGCAGTAGTAGAACTCCTGTTGAAAAATTAAGAGATAAAGCTTGGGTAGAAGCTAATGGACATACAGCTTCTATCATGGATTATGCACGTTTTAATTATGTAGCCCAGCCAGAAGATAATATTTCTGAAAAAGGTTTATTCCCTCGTATTGGAGAATATGATGAATGGGCTATTCAATGGGGTTATGGCTATATACCTGGCGAAACAGAAGAACAACAAAAAATAAATAGCGATAAATTAATTACAAAAACATTAGCCGAAAATCCGCGTAAATGGTTTGGTACTTATGAATTAGGTAATAGCGTTGATCCTCGTACACAATCGGAAGATTTAAGTGATAATGTTATGAAGGCTAATGATTATGGTATTAAAAACCTAAAAAGAATTATTGTAAACTTACCAGAATGGACAAAAGAAGAAGGCGAAAATTATGACAATCTAAATGAAATTTATGGACAATTAGTAGGTCAATACAATAGATATGTAAACCATGTTATTAGAAATGTGGGCGGTATTTATGAAACATTTAAAACAACCAGCCAACCAGGTGATGTTTTTGAATTTGTTCCCAAAGCTACACAAAAAGAAGCTTTTGCATTTATCAATAACCATGTATTTACAACTCCAACTTGGTTGTTGGATAAAAACATTTTAAACAAAATTCAAAACCCAACTTCTATAGAAAGAGTTCAAGGTATTCAAGTAAATACTTTAAATGGTTTATTAGACCCCTCAAGATTAAACAGAATGATTGTTTCTGCAAATCGTTATGGAGCAACCAATGTATATTTATTTAATGATTTAATGGATGACACTAAAAATGCTATTTGGAGTGAAGCATCACAAAACAAACCTGTAGATGCTTATAGAAGAGCATTACAAAAAGCACATGTAGAAAAGTTAATTGATTTATTGAGCTTTAAACCTCAAACGGTTACTGTATCTACATTTACTGTAACAACAGGGCCAGATATTAAAAACACAGATATTGTTTCTTATGTTCGTGGTCAGTTGAAAGCATTGCAAACACTACTTACAAATGCTACTGCTGTTACAACAGATAAATTAACAAAATTTCACTATCAGGATATTGTAGAAAGAATTAAGCAGGCTTTAAACCCTCGTTAAATGTTCTCTTGATTATGGTTTGAAAAGAAAAGCATCTGAATATTTTTTCGGGTGCTTTTTTATTTGAGCATTGATTTTATTTCATTCAATTTCATCAATGCTTCTACAGGCGTTAAACGATTAATATCAATACCTTCTAAAGCTGTTCTTATATCATCAAACACTTGTGTATGTGCATCAAAAATGGAGAGTTGTAATTGTGGTGTAGATAGAGATTTTATTTTATTACTTACATCATGTATTGTTGCTGAATTTGCATTTTTGTTTTCTTGAATTTCTGTTTTTTGTTCTAATAGTTTTAAAATTTCATTGGCTCTGTTTATTAATTCTGGCGGCATTCCAGCCATTTTTGCAACATGAATACCAAAGCTGTGTGTACTTCCTCCTCTTGCTAATTTGCGTAAAAAAATAATTTTATTACCTACTTCTTTATTGGTGATATGGTAATTTTTTACTCTTGGCAATTTTGCTTCCAATTCATTTAATTCGTGGTAATGCGTAGCAAATAAAGTTTTTGGTGTAGCAGTAGATTGATGTAGAAATTCAACAATACTCCAAGCTATACTTATTCCATCGTAAGTAGATGTTCCTCTTCCTATTTCATCTAATAATAATAAACTTCTTTCAGAAATATTGTTAATGATAGAAGCTGTTTCATTCATTTCTACCATAAAAGTACTTTCGCCTCCACTCAAATTATCACTGGCTCCTACTCTTGTAAAAATTTTATCTGTTAAAGGAATTTTAGCAACATCGGCACTTACAAAACTTCCTATATGAGCCATTAATGTTATTAATGCAGTTTGCCTAAGCACAGCACTTTTACCACTCATGTTTGGACCAGTAAGAATAATGATTTGCTGATTTTCTTTGTTTAAAAAAATATCATTGGTTATATAACTTTCTCCTTGTGGTAAATTTCTTTCAATTACAGGATGACGAGATTCTTTTAACTCTAATTCAAAGCCATGATGCAGTAATGGTTTTCTGTAATTGTAACGCAAAGCATTTTCTGCAAAACATAATAAACAATCAAGTGTAGCTAAAATATTTCCATTTACTTGTATGGGTGCTATATAGTCTTGTAAAGCAAGCAATAGCTTATCATACAAATCAATTTCAATAGTTAAAATTTTTTCTTCTGCTCCTGTAATTTTTTCTTCATAATCTTTCAATTCTGGTGTTATATATCTTTCTGCATTGGTTAAAGTTTGTTTTCTTATCCAATTTTCAGGAACTTTATTTTTATGAATATTGGTTACTTCCAAATAATAACCAAACACATTATTGAAGCCTATTTTCAAAGAAGAAATACCCGTTATTTCTGCTTCTCTCTGTTGAATATTTATTAAATAATCTTTTCCACCAGAAGCAATTTTTCTTAACTCATCTAATTCGGCATGTATTCCTTCTTTTATAATACCTCCTTTATTTGCAGCAATTGGAGGTATTTCATGAATTTCGTTTTGTATTTTTTGTAAAATAAAATGACAAGCGTTTAAACCATCTGCCATTCTTTGCAAATAAGCATTGTGTAAACCGGAGCAAATATTTTTTATAATACTTACTTGTTGTAATCCTTTGGCTAACTGAATAATTTCTCTTGGATTAATTTTCTTTAAAGGAATTTTGCTTACCAATCTTTCCACATCGCCACATTGTTTTATTGCTTGCGAAAGTTTATGTCTGTTATCAACATCTTTTATAAAATTTTCTACAACATCAAGGCGTTCATTTATTTTGTCAATATCCTTCAAAGGCATAATAATCCAGCGTTTCAACAATCTTGCACCCATTGGCGAAACAGTATTGTCCAATACTTTTAATAAATTATTTCCATCTGTTGTAAAACTACTTCCTACAATTTCAAGATTTCTAATTGTAAATCTATCCATCCATAAAAAATCATCTCTTTCAATTCTTTGAAGGGTGGTTATATGTTGTAAATGGGGGTGTTCAGTGTCTTTTAAATAATGCAATACAGCACCAGCAGCTACAATAGCCTGTTGCATATTTTCTATACCAAAGCCTTTTAACGAATGTGTTTGAAAATGTTTCAATAAATTTTCAGTGGCAAAAGCATTCTCAAAAATCCAACTTTCTAATGTGTAGGTATAAAATTTTGAACCAAAAGTTTCTTTAAACCTTTTTTGAAAATTTCTCTGAAAAATTACTTCTGCAGGGTTTAAACTTTGCAACAGTTTATCAATGTACTCTTCATTACCTTCTGCTACAAAAAATTCGCCTGTACTAATATCTAAAAATGCAATGCCTATAGTATTTTCAGCAAAATGTACAGCAGCCAAAAAGTTATTGCTGTTGTGCTCAAGCAATTTATCATTTGTTGCAATACCAGGTGTTACCAATTCGGTTACTCCACGTTTTACAACTCCTTTAGCTTGTTTAGGATCTTCCAATTGATCGCAAATAGCAACTCTATAACCAGCTTTAACCAATTTGTGTAAGTATGTATTTAAAGCATGATGCGGAAATCCTGCTAATTCTGTATTACCACTATCTCCATTATTTCTTTTGGTTAAAGTAATACCTAAAACCTGAGCAGCAATAATAGCATCTTGTCCAAATGTTTCATAAAAATCGCCCACCCTAAACAATAATACAGCATCAGGATATTTTTGTTTAATAGCCTTATGTTGTTGCATCATGGGAGAAATTGTAGCAGACTTTGCCATAGCAAGCAAATATATTATACTTGTTGTTTGAGATAAAAGAAAAGATAATTTTACTCCTTACCTTCACAAGCAGAAAAATTATTATGACTGTAAAAAGAAAAATTATTAATGACCCCGTTTATGGATTTATAACCATCAATCATCCATTACTTTTTAGCATTATTGCACATCCTTATTATCAAAGATTAAGAAGAATACATCAAATGGCATTGGCATATTTGGTGTACCCTGGTGCTGTACATACAAGATTACATCATTCATTAGGTGCCTATCATTTAATGTGTATGGCTGTTAATGAACTAAAAAATAAAGGCATTGCTATAACAGATGAAGAAGAAATTGCTGTAAAAGCTGCTATTTTATTGCACGATGTAGGCCATGGTGCTTTTTCTCATGCGTTAGAAAATCATATTTTACAAGGAGTGCATCACGAAACTTTGAGTTTGGAAATCATGCACTCTATCAATAAAGAATTAAAAGGACAATTGGATACAACGATTGCCATTTTTACCAATAATTATCCTAAAAAATTTTTACATCAATTAATTAGTGGACAATTAGACGTTGATAGAATGGACTATTTAACAAGAGATAGTTTTTTTACAGGCGTTAGTGAAGGCGTTATTGGTTATGACAGAATTTTAAAAATGCTTACTGTACATAATGGCGAATTAATGGTAGAAGAAAAAGGAATATACAGTATTGAAAAATTTTTAGTAGCAAGAAGACAAATGTATTGGCAAGTATATTTACATAAAACTGTAGTCGCTGCTGAAACTATGTTGGTAAATATTTTAAAAAGAGTAAAAGAACTTAGTAAAGATGGTATTGAAGATTTGAAAACCTTTGGAGCAATAGATTATTTTTTATACGAATACACAGGGAAAATGAATGAAGAAGTTTTGCAAAAATTTTGTGAATTAGATGATACCGATTTTACTTTTGCTATAAAAAAATGGAGTAAACACAACGACTTTGTATTAAGTTCTTTGTGTAAAAGGTTGCTAAATAGGCAATTATACAAAATTCAATTACAGCATGAACCTTTTTCAGAAGAAAAATTAGACAAATTAAAATATAAAGCTATGCAGCAATTTCCTATTAAAAAAAGTCTAATTGATTACTTTGTTCTTACTGGAACAACAATAAATACTATGTATAAAACAGAAGACGAAAGAATAAATATTTTATTTAAAGATGGAACAGTAAAAGACATTTCTGCTATTGACAACCCACTCATTCATCATACTATAGCAGCTCCAATAAAAAAATTTTACATTTGCTCCTTAATACCCTAAAAAACAAAAAAATACTACATGTTTACAGCACAACAAATAGCCATACTAATCAATGCCAAAATAGAAGGTGATGCAAATATTGTAGTAACTTCTTTTGGTAAAATAGAAGAAGCCAAACAAGGGCAGCTAACTTTTTTTGCCAATCCTAAATACGAAGATTTTTTATATACAACCCAAGCCTCTTTAATTTTAATAAATGAAAATGTAGTATTGAAACAACCTATTCAAGCTACCTTGTTAAGAGTACCAGATGCTTATAGTGCTTTTGCTATTTTATTAAACAAGTATCAGGAAATGCAAACGCAACAATTAGTAGGTATTGAACAGCCATCATTTATTGCATCTTCTGTTACATTGGGCAAACAAGTTTTTGTTGCAGCATTTACCTACATTAGCGATAATGTAACTATTGGAAACAATGTAAAAATATTTGCAGGGGCTTTTATTGGTAAAGATGTAACTATTGATGATAACACTATTATTCATGCAGGAGTTAAAATTTACAATGGTTGCAAAGTTGGAAAAAATGTTACCATACATGCAGGAACTGTAATTGGTGGCGATGGTTTTGGTTTTGCTCCTCAAGCAGATGGCAGTTATAGCAAAGTGCCTCAAATAGGCAATGTAATAATAGAAGATTTTGTAGAAATTGGTGCTAATACAACAATAGACAGAGCAACCATAGGCAGTACAATTATAAAAACTGGTGCTAAGTTAGATAACTTAATTCAGATTGCTCATAATGTAGAAATAGGTAACAACACTGTAATAGCTGCACAAGCAGGTATAAGTGGTAGCACAAAAATTGGTAAAAATGCAATGATTGGTGGGCAAGCAGGCATTGTAGGGCATCTTACACTTGCAGATGGTAGTAAAGTTAATGCACAAAGTGGTGTTAGTAAAAGTATTACACAACCCAATCAAGCTGTTACAGGATCTCCTGCTTTTGATTATGCCTCTTCTTTGCGTAGCCAAGCATTATCAAGAAAATTACCTGAAATGGAAAAACGAATAAAAGAATTAGAAAAACAACTACAACAATTATTGGCATTAGAATCTAAACAATAAATTTTTATTTTTCTTTCCTGTAAGTTTCTTAATAATAATTTTTAAAGTTTTGTACCTTCCTTTTTATGAATACTTTACACTCTTTCTTACAAATTTCATTAGAAGTAAAAGAAGCTTTAGTACAAAATAAACCTTTAGTAGCCTTAGAAAGTACTATTATTTCTCATGGAATGCCTTATCCTAAAAATGTAGAAACCGCTTTAGCAGTAGAAAAAGTTGTAAGAGAAAATGGAGCAATACCCGCAACCATTGCAATTATAAATGGAAAATGTTGTGTAGGCTTATCAGAAAATGAAATAGAAATTTTTGGTAAAGAAAAAAATGTTTGGAAAGTAAGTTTAAGAGATATGCCCTATATAATTTCAAAAAAGTTATATGGTGCTACAACTGTTGCTTCTACCATGCGTATTGCAAATATGGCTGGCATAAAAATATTTGCTACTGGAGGTATTGGAGGTGTGCATAGAGGAGCAGAAAAAACAATGGATATTAGTGCTGACCTTTCTGAAATGGCTCATACAAATGTTGCTGTTGTTTGTGCTGGTGTAAAATCTATTTTAGATATTGGTTTAACATTAGAGTATTTAGAAACAAAAGGAATCCCTGTTGTAACGGTGGGGCAAAAAAGTTTTCCAAGTTTTTATTCTAAAGAAAGTAATTACAATTCTCCCTTACAATTAAATACAGCAAAAGAAATTGCTGATATGCTACAAATCAAATGGACATTGGGTTTAGAAGGTTCTGTATTAATTGCAAATCCTATTGATGCAAAAGATGAAATACCTTATTCCGTAATAGAAAAATATATTCAAGCTGCAATACAAGAAGCTGAAAAAAAAGGTATAAAAGGTAAAGATGTTACCCCCTTTTTATTACAGGAAATTGCCACTCAAACAAAAGGAAATAGCTTGGAAGCCAATATTGCCTTAATAAAAAACAATGCTAAAATGGGTGCTGCTATTGCAAAAGAATTATACATTTAGGCACATTATTTTTTTACTGAAAGCAAATTAATTTCGCCACATTTAAAATGCCCTAAAGGGCAAGCTTTATAACCATGTAAACCACATGGACGACATTCTAAGTTTTTTACCTCCAACACTTGTTTATCGTTGGATAAAGGACCAAAACCAAAATCAGTAATAGTGGAACAAAAGAAAGCTGTAACAGGAGCATTCATTGCTGAGGCTATGTGTAAAGGTCCAGAATCGTTTACATAATTGCGTTTTGCATCTTTCATTAATACTGCAGATTCTAATAAAGATAATTTTCCTGCAAGGTTAATAATATTGTTTTGTTTTGAATTGATTTGTAATCTTTCGCAAAGTTCAACATCGTTGGGTGCTCCTAATAAGTAAATGCAATGTTCATTTCCTAAAATTTGTATAAGTTCTATCCATTTGTGTTCTGGTAATTGTTTGGTAAACCAAACAGATGCAGGAGCTATACAATAATAAGTTTGATTTTTATAGGATTTTACTTTTTCGTAGTTTTCTTGTGATGGATATAATTCAGGCTGAGCGGTTGTTGCTGCTCCAAACTCTTGTAATAGCTGAAGATTACGTTCTACTTCATGTTGTCCATTGCCTATATTATGTTCAAACTTTTTTGTGTAACACCAAGAAAATGGATTTTTTTTGAACCCATATTTTTTCGTTGCACCTGATAAAAGTGTTATAATTCCAGAACTTCCAAAACGATGAAAGTTAAAAATAATATCGTAACGATTGGTTTTAAATATTTTTGTAAGTCTAAAAATTTCGCTTAGCTTTTTATTGCTTTTATTAAAAATATAAATATTGTGAATAGAGGGATTGTTTTGTAATAAACTTTCATTTCCTTTTTTTACAAGCACATCAATGCTTGCATTAGGAAAAATTCGTTTAGCTTCTGCTATGGCTGCAGTTGCTAAAATTACATCTCCTAAAAATGCTGTTTGAATAAAAAGAATTTTGTTCACTATGCTTTTTTCTTTTCAACAAAGATGCTTATTCTTTGGTTTAGTGAATAAATTATTGTTACCAAAATAATTTGCATAAAAAAAGTTTCGAAAAATTGTTTCGAAACTTTTTTGTAGAATAGAATTGTTATAGTACAAGAGTGCGACGCAACAACAGTTGTTTAGCATTTCTTGTGCTGACTTCCTAAAAATTTATTTGCTTATTAAGCCTGCAAAATATTTTACTGTGCGTACTAATTGGCTTACATAGCTCATTTCATTATCGTACCAGCTAACAGTTTTTACAATTTGGGTATCGCCTTGTGTAATCACTTTTGTTTGTGTTGCATCAAACAAGCTTCCAAAATGAATACCGATAATATCTGTGCTTACAATTTCATCTTCAGTATAACCATAACTTTCGTTGCTTGCTGCTTTCATGGCTGCATTTACTTCATCTACAGTTACTTTTTTGTTTAACACACTTACTAATTCAGTTAATGAACCTGTAATAGTAGGAACACGTTGTGCACCACCATCTAATTTTCCTTTTAGTTCTGGTAAAACCAAGCCTATTGCTTTTGCTGCACCAGTACTGTTTGGAACAATATTTTGTGCTGCTGCTCTTGCTCTGCGTAAATCTCCTTTAGGATGTGGAGCATCTAAAGTATTTTGGTCATTGGTATAAGCATGAATTGTAGTCATACTGCCTGCTACTAAACCAAAATTATCGTTCAATGCTTTAGCCATAGGAGCTAAACAATTTGTAGTACAAGAAGCACAGCTAATAATAGTTTCTGAACCATCTAAAATTTGGTGGTTTACATTGAAAACTACTGTTTTTAGATCGCCTGTTGCAGGTGCAGAAATTACTACACGTTTTGCTCCAGCAGTTATATGTGCTGCTGCTTTGTCTTTATCTGTAAAAAATCCAGTAGCTTCTATAACTACATCAACACCATGATTACCCCAAGGAATTTGAGAGGGATCTTTTTGTGCATATATTTTTACGGTATCTCCATTTACTTTAATTGAATCTTCGGTAGCCGAAACTTCTGCATTAAAACGCCCTTGAGCACTATCGTATTTTAATAAATGAGCTAAAACTTTTGGAGAAGTTAAATCGTTGATAGCAACAACATCTATTCCTTCCATGTTATAAATTTGACGAAAAACTAAACGTCCAATTCGTCCAAAACCATTAATAGCAACCTTTACCATAATTTATCATTTTTTTATTATTAATAATTTTTTTAAACGCTGCAAAATTAACGCTTTACAAGTAATAATAAAATATAGCTTATAAATTGCTCAGAAAATAACTGTTTATTTGCCTTAAATCGTAACAAACTTATTTTTACAGTATGCTTATAAAATCTGCTAAATACCTTATTTCATCGCCTTCTTATGATAAATGCCCTATTGCAGATAAACCTGAATATGCTTTTATTGGAAGAAGTAATGTGGGCAAATCTTCTTTGATTAATATGTTGGTTAATCAAAAAAATTTAGCCAAAACTTCAGGAACACCAGGGAAAACACAACTTATTAATCATTTTATTGTAAATGATAGTTGGTATTTGGTGGATTTGCCAGGTTATGGTTATGCCAAACGTTCTCAAAAAGATAGAAACAGATGGGAGCAAATGATTGAAAATTATATGAGAAAAAGAGAGAACCTTGTAAATGTTTTTGTTTTGATTGATAGCAGGCATAGCCCTCAAAAAAATGATTTGGAATTTATTCAAAAATTAGCTGTTTGGCAAATTCCTTTTGTTTTAGTGTTTACAAAGGCAGATAAAGAAAAGCCTGCTGTTGTGAAAAAAAACGAACAATTATTTTTAAATAAAATGAGAGAAAGTTGGCAATTTTTACCTCAGAGCTTTGTAACCAGTGCAGATAAAAAACAGGGTCGTGAAGAGTTATTGCACTTTATTGAAAGTTGTAACAATAATACTTTACAGAAATAAACTCTTTGTGTATGTAGAAAAAGGAATGAAAAAAATATTCAAAAGCCTTGAAAGATTTGTCTTTAATTTGTTCGCTAAATGTTTTATTTTCAAGTATTGACACGAAAACCCCTTTCTTCTAAATAAAAACCTCCTCCAAAATTTGGAAGAGGTTTAAAATAGAATTAAAACTTACTAAAGTTCTGTAATATTTACTTCTACTGTATTTTGTGTAAGAGTTGATGCTCCTCCATTTGCAAGATTACCCATAAAAGGAGAAGGACTCATTACAACAGTTACTTTGCCACCATTAATAGTTACAGTAGCATTTACAATAGTAGATGAAGTTATATCTTTTAAATATTGATGTACACCAACCGTACTACCATTTGAGTTCATACCTGTTGCAATTAATATTGCAATTTCTCCTGAAACCAAAGTGCTTACATCGTCTGTAGCTGCTACTTTGTATGTGCCAGCAGCAATACCTTGTGTATTATTAAAAGCTATTGCAAGTGTGTTATAGGTAGAAACAGTAGCAAGACTTGCAATTGGTACATCGAAAAATTGAATAGAATTAGCACCAAGCATACCCCTCATTGAACTTTTAGCTTCATAGGTTGTACCATCAACTCTAAAACCATTATTTAGTGAACCACCGCCACTACTACTTTTTTGACAAGAAGAAAATCCTACAATAATAACAGACAAAACAGTTAATAATTTTAGAGATAAGATAAGTTTTTTCATACTGATTTTTTTAAAAAAATGATTAAATAATTTGAGGACAAATAAAGTAGAATAGGTATTTTTCTAAAAGCAACTGAGATATTTATGTTGTTAAGGCAGTTGACAAAAATGCTATAAACTTAAGTTATACAATGATTGGTGGGTTGAGAAAACAGTGTTTTAATTTTTGCACTTCAAAAATAAATTTTATAAATTATTTTTTTATAGAATTGCGAACTATTTTTAAAACGATTTTTAAAATTAAAAACAATTAAAATATGGCTGACATTAAACCAACTGTAACTACAAAAGCATCTACACACGCTCAACCTAAAAAAAGTAGTAACGCCATTTCATGGATTGCTCCTGTAGCTTGTATTATTTTAGGATATATTATTTGGAGATTTGTTTTTGGCTCTCCAAACAATTTTGAAAAACCAGACTTAAATGGTTGGTTTTGGCCAGATCACCACAAATTAAAACCAAATACGGGAATAGCTAAAATGTATGAAGGTGGTATAGTAGTACCTATACTTATTGGTTCATTTTTTATTGTAATAACATTTGTTATTGAAAGATTTTTAACCATTCAAAAAGCTACAGGAGCTGGAAATATTGGTGAGTTTTTGCGTAAAGTACAATACCATTTAGCAAACAAAGATGTTGATAAAGCAATAGCTGAATGTGATAAACAAAAAGGTAGTGTAGGCAATGTTATGAAATCGGGCTTACGCACTTATAAAGATATGATTTCAGATACGGAATTATCTACAGATCAAAAATTATTGAACATTCAAAAATCAATTGAAGAATCTACCGCATTAGAATTACCTATGTTGGAAAAAAACCTTGTATTCTTATCAACCTTAGCATCAGTAGCAACATTATTGGGTTTATTAGGAACGGTATTAGGTATGATTAAATCATTCTCAGCATTAGGAGAAGATAGTGGAGGTTCAACAGCTGCAGCAGAATTATCAAAAGGTATTTCTGAAGCCTTGTTTAATACAGCATTAGGTATTGGTACATCTGCTGTAGCCATTATCATGTATAATGTATTTACTACAAGAATAGATGCTATTACTTTTGGTATTGACGAATCAGGTTTCACTTTATCTCAAAGTTTTGCTTCTTTATACAAATAATTTTGTGGAAAGTTGCATACTATGAATCTAACAATTAGTGAATAAATTAAAAATCAAAAAAAATGGCACGTGCTAAGCTACCCAGAAAAAGTACTCATATAGATATGACAGCCATGTGTGATGTGGCTTTTCTACTATTGGCATTTTTCATTCTTACAACTAAGTTTAAACCAGCAGAAGCTGTTTCTGTAACTGTGCCAAGTTCAGTATCTGATAAAGCTGCTCCAGAATCTGATGTTGTTTTAATTACAATAGACAAAGATGGAAAAGTATTTTTATCAATGGATAATGAAGAAAAAAAGGAATATGTAGCTAATACTTTAGAAAATGAAAAAGGCATCAAATTCAATGTTCAGGAATTTAAGAAAGCTCAATTTATAGGCGTATCGTTTAGTAAACTTCCAGAGTTTTTAGCAATTCCTCCCGAACAAAGAAAAGGAGATAATATGCCTGGTATTCCTTGCAAAGACAGTACTAACAATGAAATGAAAGAATGGCTAAGAATTATTAAGAGTGCTTATATGGGACAAAAAATGAACCTATTAGTAAAAGGCGATAATGCTTCAAAATATCCCTCATTTAAAAATGTAATTAGTGCTTTTAAGTACAATGATTTATTGAAATTTCAAATAATTACAAATCCTGTAAATGTACCCATTGGTAGTGAACTTTACAAACAAGCAAAAGCAGGATTAGCTGTTAAAAAAGATGGATAAATAAAGGAAATTGAAGAAATCGTTTTAATTTTTTTTAAAATCAAAAAAGAAACTGAATATGGCAGAAATGGATACCTCGTCTGGTGGTGGTCATAAAAAAGGCACAGGCGTTAAGAAGAGTAAAAAAATGTCAACCAGAGTGGATTTAACTCCAATGGTAGATTTAGGCTTTTTATTAATTACTTTTTTCATTTTCACAACTACAATGAGTTTGCCTACAACCATGAATCTTTTCTTACCAAAAGATACCGATAAACCAGAGGAGCAAAACAAAATTAAAGACAATAGTGCATTAACTATTTTACTATCTAAAGACAACAATGTTTTTTATTACGAAGGAATGTTGGATAATTCCAATGTTTCTCAAAACTTTAAATCTTCCAACTTTGGTTCTGGAGAAGATGGTATTAGACAAGTAATTCTTCGTAAAAAAGCAAGTACAGATGAGAAAGATTTTATGGTAGTAATAAAACCAAGCGATGAATGTACCTATAAAAATGTTGTAGATATTTTAGATGAAATGACTATAGATGTAGTAAAACGTTATGCAATGGTAGATATTAGTGAAGTAGAGTTACAATTAATAAAAGCAACAGAAGCAGCAGCAGGTAATGCAAGTAATTAAAAATATTTTTTAAAAATTTGTGTAAACAAAAACCAATCTGCATCTTAATAGAAAATTAATTTGTTATGGAAAAGAATAAAATTTTAACCGCAGATATTCTTGATATCATCTTCGAAGGAAGAAACAAAGAATACGGAGCTTATGAATTACGTAAAACATACATTAAACGTATAACACTGGCTTTTGCTACAACAGTTACGTTGATTGCTATATTTTTCATAAGTTCTTTATTGGCTAATTCTGGGCAAAAGAAAGCTGCTAAAATAATAGTGCAGGATGTTGAGTTAGAAAACCTAAAACAGCCTGATGAAAAAAAACCTGAACCACCACCACCACCACCTCCTCCAAAACAGGAGCCTCCAAAAGTGGAAATGAAACAATTTACACCTCCTAAAATTGTAAAAGCAGAGGAAGTAAAACCTGAAGAAATTCCACCAGAAGTAAATAAATTGGAAGAGGCTGCTATAGGTACAAAAAATCAGGAAGGTATGAAAGATATAGGTATAGTAGCACCAGTTGTAGAAGCTACTGGTACAGGTAAAGTAGAAGCTCCAAAAGAAGAAGAAGATTATAATAAAATATTTACTGTAGTACAAATAGAAGCTGAATTTCCTGGTGGTAAAGCAGCTTGGAACAAATACTTACAACGTAATTTGAATGCAAGCTTACCAATGGATAATGGAGCCCCTCCAGGTAAATACACAGTAGTAGTAATTTTTACAGTAGATAAAGAAGGAAATATTAGCGATATTCAAACAGAAAATGACCCTGGCTATGGTACAAAAGACGAGGCAATGAAAGTAATTAGAAAAGGTCCAAAATGGAAACCAGCAGTTCAAAATGGTAGAAACGTAGCCTATCGTCATAAGCAAAGTATAACCTTTGTTGTTTCTGAGGAATAATAATAGCTACCAAAATAAATTTTCTAAGAGAGGTTGATTTGAAAGAATCAGCCTCTCTTTTTATAATATTTAGCCCATTAATTGATACTACTTTCAATTTTAATATTTCAACTTTTTGCTTTCATGTTATCTTTGCGGCTATGCAAAATATTAGGCATTTATCTTACAATGATATAGAGGCTCTTTTTTTACAAATAGGAGAAAAAAAATTTAGAGCTAAACAGGTTTGGGAATGGTTATGGCAAAAAAATGCTCGTGGTTTTAATGACATGACAAATCTTAGCAAAGAATTACGCCAAAAGTTAGCAGAACAATTTTCTTTTCCTGCTTTAACTATAGAAACTACACAATACAGCGAAGATGGCACCATAAAAAGCAGATTTGTAACTTTTGATGGATATAAGGTAGAAGGCGTTTTAATACCTACAGAAGAAAGAAAAACGGTTTGCGTATCATCGCAAGTAGGTTGTAGCCTGGGATGTAAGTTTTGTGCTACAGGATTTATGGGAAGAAAAAGAAACCTTGATTTTGATGAAATTTATGACGAAGTAGTTCTGGTAAATCAACATAGCGAAAAAACTTTTGGGCAAAAATTAACCAATATTGTTTTTATGGGTATGGGTGAGCCTTTGCTTAATTACAACAACGTTTTAAAAGCTATTGAACGCATAAGTGCAGAAGATGGGTTATTTATGAGTCCAAAACGAATTACTGTTTCTACAGCTGGTATTGCAAAAATGATAAAAAAATTAGGCGATGATAAGGTACGCTTTAAATTGGCTTTAAGCCTTCATGCTGCAAATGATAAAAAAAGAAGTGAAATAATGCCCATCAACGATACTAATAATATTCAATCATTAACAGAAGCGTTGAATTATTTTTACAAGCATACAGGCAATGAAATAACATTTGAATATATTTTGTTTAAAAATTTCAACGACTCACAAAAAGATGCTGATGAATTAGTAAAACTATACAGACAAATACCAGTTGATTTAATAAACATTATAGAATACAATACTATTGAAAATGCAAGTTTTGATAAGCCAGAAGAAAATGTTACCAATAGTTTTATGGAATATTTAGCAAGCAAAAGAGTAAATGCAAGGTTAAGAAAAAGTAGAGGAAAAGATATTGATGCAGCTTGTGGACAACTTGCCAATAAAGGCTGATATAGAAATTAATTTTATCTTCACACAAAATTGATATAAAGAAAAATATGAGCAATGAATTACAAAAACCAACAGTAGGTTTTACCTGTGGCGATTTGAATGGTATAGGAATAGAATTAATTATTCGTTCATTACACGATAGTCGTATTTTAGATATATGCACACCTGTTATTTTTGCAAGTAACAAGTGTATAAATTTTTACAGAAAAAGTTTACCCGAAATAAATTTTTCTTACACAAGCTGTAAAGATTTTAATAGATTAAACTTAAAACAAATTAATGTATTTAATTGCTGGGAAGAAGAAGTAGCAATAACACCAGGTGAGTTAAATGAAGTTGGCGGAAAATATGCTTTACTTTCATTACAACGTGCTACAAAAGCTTTGAAAGATGGCGATATACAAGCATTAGTTACAGCACCAGTTCACAAGAAAAATATTTACAGCGAATCTTTTAAATACAATGGTCATACACCTTATTTTAAAGATTATTTTGAAGTAAAAGATGTAGCCATGCTAATGGTTGCAGATAATATGAAAGTAGGTCTTGTAACAGAACATGTACCTATTGCACAAATTGCAAAACACATAACCAAAGAAAATATTTTAAGTAAACTAAACATTATTCACAACAGTTTACAAAAAGATTTTGGCATAGATAAACCATTGATTGCAGTACTTGGATTAAATCCTCACAAAGGCGATGAAGGTTTATTAGGAGAGGAGGAAATAAACATTATAAAACCAGCTATTAAAGAAGCTAAACAAAATATGATGGTTTTTGGTCCTTATAGTGCTGATGCATTTTTTGCAAGAGGTTACCATGAAAGGTTTAGTGCAGTATTAGCTATGTACCACGATCAAGGACTAATTCCTTTTAAATCATTGGCAATAGGCGAAGGAGTTAATTATACTGCAGGTTTGCCAGTTATTAGAACAAGCCCAGATCATGGAACTGCCTTTGATATTGCAGGCAAAGGCAAAGCCAATCATACTTCGTTCTTAGCTGCTATTTTTGAAGCAGTAGATATTGTAAGAAGAAAATTTGAATATGCAGATGTAAGAAAAAATCCTTTGAAGAGAATGAGTGGGAAAATATTTGCTAATGCCGAAGATGAAAGAATAGAAGAATAATAAACAAATGAATTTATTGATATTAAAATGCACCAGCCTATTAAGGTTAGTGCATTTTTTATGAGGTATAAATTGAAAAATTTAAAAAATACTTCTTCTTCCAGAAGGGCAACTAAAATCAGTATCTCTTGCACCAAAACGAAAGCCAATTTTTAAAAACAGAGATAAATAATAATCTTTATTAGAAGCATCGCCTCTGTTTTTTCCTATAAAATCACTCACAGGTCTATTGTTTACTAAAGCTCTTTTAAACATCATTTGTTCGGCAATAGCAACTTGATCTTTAGGTAAATATTTACTAAATAATGCTGGGTCCACATAGGTTTTACTAACATCATCTATATAATCTGTAAAGGTATAGCGTTGCATTATTTCTGTAGCTATATACCACTGTTCATTAATAAAGTATTTTATACCAAAACCAAAAGGAATTTGGAAAGCAATGTTTGAATATTCTTTTCTATCAGGATATTCAGCCATACCTTGCCCCTCTAAACGCAAGGGCTTTAAATCAACCCATCTTTTTTGACCATTGGGAGCTTCATAAATTCCTTGAGGGTTAAAACGAAAAACGCCAAAACCTACATTAAAATAAGGACGAAGCTTATTATTGAAAAAACTTTCTTTGCGTGCAAAAAAAGCTGTTGGGTAAATTTCAAGCGATAGATTTGCTTCGGCAATATCGGTTCTAAACCCAAGATTTCTGTTTTTTCTATCTCTTTCAACCGACCCTTGACTTTTTATCAAACTGTCAAAACCCGAAAGTTTACCCATATTAAATCCTGCCCTAATGCCTAACCATTGATTAGGGTAATAAGTAACATTTGCACCATAAAAAATATTAGTAACTGCAAGGTTTAAATCTTTTAAAAATAAAGTTCCTTTGCCTTTTCCTCCTCCTACATCTCCTAAAAAGTTGGTAGGACCAACGTTTATATCAAACTCCCATTGGCGGTCGCTTCTAACAAAATCATTATAATAAATTTGAGTTGATGCTTTTGTGGCTTGCAAAACAATGATACTGCAAAAAGCCAAACGCATGAATAGCGTGTAGAAATTCGGTTTCATAGAATGAATTGATATTGGATATTTTAATTTACTGCATTAAGGCTTTTTTAACCTTGCAGTTAATTTAAAACGCAGAAAGATAAAATCTATTATAAAGAGTGGTACATTTT
>JAIXLB010000066.1 GCA_026931905.1 Chitinophagales bacterium | reverse complement strand
GAAATCTTCTACAGAAATAAATGCTTAATAATGAGCATGAAATCTATTTTCTCCTAAAAGCTTTTATCAAACTATTTAATAAAGGAATTGTTATTATTAATATTGAGGTGGCTAACAACGAACCAAAAATTAATAAAGCAATATAAACGCCTTGCAATTTATATTGCATAGATGCAAATACTTCTGGATTTAAAGAATACATCCATGCACTTCTTGATGCACCAGCAATTAATAGTGTTATTAAAAATAAAATTAAGAAAATATTAAGCAGTGATACCCCTTTTAAAACTGGTTTAAAATTAAAAGCAGGAATTTCTTTTTGAATAATATAAGAAACAGATGCTAATAAAATGGTAGTATTGATACCTATTGTTGTACCCATACTGTGTGCAACTGTTACATGTGTACCATGAGTATAATAATTTATAAAAGGAATAGAAATTAAAAGTGCTACAAATAAATTTATGAGTACCCATTTATCTGTTAAAGAAAGAAATCTTATTACAGTTTTGTTTTCAATAGTTTTATTAAACGCTAAAGATTTTTTCCAAGTATAAATAATGTTGAACAATAAAATCCATTCGGTCATGCTTATTAAATATGCAAAGTATCTAATCCAAGGTGCAATAGGTACAATATATACATGATGTGCCCAACCAAACATTAAATTGCTTAAACCTAAAAAATAAAAAAAGAAAGATTTTTTATCAGTACCTACACCACTTTCAGGGCTAATTTTTGCCATTAAATAAGTTGCAGTTCCATACACCAACATATTCCAAGAACCTACAAATGAACCTCCTGCTTTCCATTGTAAAACAGTATTGGCTAAAAACTTTTCTTTGAAATAAGGTGTAAGCCATAAATATGCTTCTGATAAATGATAAATCATGAATATAGCTCCAGTAGTCCACATCCAATAATATACAGGCTTTTTAGTAAAACCTTTTCTAAATGCACTAATTAAAGTTGTAGCAAAAATTGCCCAACCTATTAAAATAGGAATTATCAGTACTGGAGGAAATTCTAAATATTCTTTACCACCCAAAATTCCTAAAGAATAACAGGTGTAAATAGCAAGTCCTGTTAAAAAGAAAATGATGAAATGTAATGGTGCAGCAATATTTTTTTTTATATACCCCTCTTTGTTTAAATAATAATATATACCTCCAATAGCAGTTAATAAAATCCAGCTTAATGCACCTGTAACGTGCATAGGTCTTATACGATTAAAAGGTAAAACTGATTTTATGAAATCGAATTTTACATATTGAATAGTAGCTATTACGCCAAATGTAATAGCTATTAATAAAGCAGTAATTCCTGTAATTAAAAATAGTAATGGAGCTTTATTTTTATTCATTTTTATAGTTTATAATTACCCAACCATTTTTTTGAAAAGTTGCTTTTTTATCAGGATAAAATCCTGTATTATCTATTTCTTTTAAGTATGCAACAATGCTGTTTTTTTCTATTTCATTAAACTCAAATTTTGGCATTGTATTAATACCACTATTGAGCATTGCTTTAATAAAATCTTCTCCCTTATTGGAATATACGTTTGTTAAATCTGGACCTAAATAACCTCCTAATCCATAAAATTGATGGCAGGCATTACAATTATTTTTTATCCATAACTGCTGACCTGCAAAAGCTACTTTACTTAATGCTGGTTTTGTTGTTGGTTGGCTTTGTGTATAAATCCAATAATTATACACTCCAAAAAATAAAATAAGCAGTAGTAATATGGTAAACTTTTTAGACAAAATTTATACTTAAAAAAATTTGAGCAAATGTAATTGTAGAATGCTTTAAAAAGACAACAATATCTGTAAACAATTATAGAAAAAATATTTTACATTTTACTTAACATGATTTGTGCAATAGCTTTTGCATGTGTTTTCATTTTATTGGCATTTGTTCCTTCAAAACTTTCATCAATAACGTTATTAAACAAAGTCATCCATCTTTCGTAATGTTCAGCAGTAGTTTGTTTTAAGTAATGTACACTTTTATGAGCATTTACAGGATTGCCTTCATAATTTCCTGTATAAAACAAAACATTTTCCCAAAACGATGTCATTAAAGTTGCATGTTTTTCCCAATTTACATGTACTACTTTGGTAAAGTAGTGCCCTATATATTCATCTTCTTTTACTTTATTATAAAAATTTTGTACAATTTTTTCAATGTCTTGTTTTTTTGAATACGGGCTTCATGTTGAAAAAAATTTTATTTTAAGGGTTGAGAAAATTCGTTTAAACTGTTATAAATCTTTTCTTTTAAATTTTCTTAATGAAATATAAAATGGAACAAAAACCCATAAACACAATAATCCAAACGATACTAATAAGCCCCAACTACTTCCAAAATATTGTTGAAATACAGCACCTGTATAGCCCATCATTGCAGATACATCTAATCTTAAAAGAATAAGAATTCTACTTAAATCTACTGGGCTTAATGCACTTAATAATACCACTACTTTTTCTATAGGATAATCTGCAAATTGAAAAAATAAAAACAAAACCAAACCATCAAACAATAAAGCAAAATACAACCACAGCATAATAGAAATACCAATACCTTTTGCTTTATCTCTGGTAAGTGTACTACATAAAAATGCAACTGAAACAAAAATGACAGAAAGTAAGCTGCCTGCAAGAAGCATCATTATTGCAGTTGCAAAGTTTGCATAAATTAATAATGGAATTCCTACACCAATCCAATAAGCAGCTACCATGCTTATTGATAATCCTGTAAACAAAGCTTTCCATACCATACTCCTTTTTACAGGATTGCTTACTAATAATTCTACAAACTCATTACTGTTGTATATGTAAATAGTAGAAAATAAAATTGATACCAAAGGCACAGTAAGCAATACAATGTTTAATACTGTTAGTATTCCTTTAGACTCATTGTCTTCCAAACCAAAAGCACTCCAAGAAAATAAAGCCAACATTATTGTATAGGCAATTACAATTTTATTCTTGAGTATATCCAATGCTACATATTTTAAAATACGAATCATGCCTTGCCTTGTTTTAATAATTGAATAATTGATTTTGCAATAGTTTGCTCACCTGTTTTTTGTTTTAAATCATTTACATTTTCGTGTAATATTAATTTGCCTTCTTGCATAAATATTACCTGAGTTACTAAATCTTCCAACTCACTTAGCAGGTGCGATGTAATTAAAATTAGCTTGCCTTTATTTTTTGCATCAATAATTTTTTCTTTTAAAATTTCTGATGAAATAGGATCTAAACCTGCCGTAGGTTCATCTAAAATCAACACTTTGGATTGAAACATGAAAGCCAATACAGCACTCACTTTTTGAGTTGTTCCTCCACTCAAAGTTCTCATCTTTTTATCTAACATTTTTTCTATTGCATATTGCTCATATAAAGTTTTATCCAATGCTTCTTGTGTGTTTCTTATGCCTTGAATCATGTTTACAATTTGTCCTATAGTCATGTTTTCAGGATAACGTCCTATTTGAGGCATATAACCTATATAATTTCTATAATCGTTATCGTTTTTAATGCTTTTTCCATCAAACAAAATTTCTCCAGATTCTGGTAATACCATGCCTAAAATGCTTTTTATTAAAGTAGTTTTACCACAACCATTAGGGCCAATTAAAGCAATACACTCGCCTTTATTTAATTCAAGATTAAGGTTGTCTATAGCTTTTAATTTGCCAAAATTTTTACTGATATTTTTAATACTAATCATAATGTATAAGGCTTCATTCTTGGATTGTTATCTATAAAATTTTCTGGTGTTAGCGAAGGCAATATTTTTTCAGATTTATCCAATAGCGTTATCATAAAACTTCTATACAACAACATTGCTGGTGGATTTTTTTCTACAATTACAGAAAATAAACTCAATGGTCTAAAAGGAATATCTCCCACCCCATCTTTATTCAAATCATAACCTTCGTATTTATCCCAATAGTTTTCATTAAAATAATTTAAAGTTAGAAAACCATTGGTTGCCGCATCAAAAGTATTGCCTATAAAATTGTTTCTTTCTATTTTATTATCCATACAACTTGCCTGTAAACGCAAGCCCCAACCATTGCCAATGAAAGTATTATTTTCTACAGTTACTCTATTAGCTCCTTCAAAAAAAACACCTGTAGTATTTCTTAAAAATTTATTGCCCGATAAATAACAATCGGATAATTCTTTAAACAAAACACCATAAGCTGCATCGCCCCAATTTTCTTCAAAAGTATTATTCATCATTACCACTTCTTTGCTAAACATTACAGCTACACCTGCCCCATTATTACTAAAATAATTGGTGATGTAAGCATTTTTATTGGAGAACATAAAATGCAAACCATAGCGTAAATTATTCTGAGAAATGTTTCGCCAGATTACTGAATTTTTTACAAACTCAAAATAAATACCATCTCTATGACCATAAATTGTATTTCCAATTATTTGAAGGCTATCGCTTTTCCAACAATGTATTCCATTGGCAGATTCATATTCTTCTTTTTGAGAAGCCTTAATGAAATTATTTTTTACAATACAGTGAGAAGCATATTGTAAGTGAACCCCAAAGAAATTATTAATCAATTTATTTCCTTCTATTATAATATTATTTTCATCATAAACTTTAATTGCAGCTTCATCAACCATAGCACTTCTTCCACTATTTTGTATTTGCAAATACTTAATTACAACGTTGCTGGATTTAACCGAAAGAACTTCTGTTTTAAACTCTGCATCAAGCACTGGATAATCTTCACCTATAATACATATAGGCTTATTGATTACAATGTTCCCTTCCTTATAAATTCCTTTGCTAATAATTATTGTATCGCCAGGGTTTGCTTGCTGTAAAGCTTCTTTAATAGTTTTATAAGTTTTATCGTTTCCTACTTTTATAACAGTAGCATGAACTGAACTATAAAACAAACAACACAATAATAATGGCAAAACAATAACAAAAGCCTTATTCTTCGTGATGTTCATTATGACTTGAATTATTAGTATAAAACTTATTTACATTTTGCCAGTTGGCATAAGTAGTATTTTTTTCTTTTGCAAATTTATCTGCATTATCTTCTGTACTAAAAGCTGCAACATTGCCTGCCATTGGGCTTCTTAAAGATTCGTGTTGTACGTAAAATGCTGTTGTAGCATCAATTAAAAAGTTTTCTTTGTTATAATCGCTTACATAGTAACTTTTAATTTCGTTTTTATCATTTGCTTCTATAAATCCATTCATACAAACAATATCATCAAACTTATATACTCTACCTTTTTTAGTTATTATTTCAGCACCAAAACGTCCATCAGAAATATTCATTTTACAAAAATTACAAGCTTCTTTATTCAAGCTAATGGGTTCTGGACCTTGATTACCACAAGAAGATAGTAAAAATACAAAAGGTAGAAGAACAGCTGCTGTTGCAATATTTTTCTTTTTAAATTTTTTTAGAAAATTGGATTCTTTTAGAGTTGCAATAAGTAATAAAACCCCAGCAGAAATAAATAACCAACCACCAAGTGCAGGAATGGAGTAAGCTCCAAAATTTAATAATTGTTTAAAGCCAATTAATGGTGGTTGATAAGCCATACCAGGAACTTTAATAGCAGCATTAGGATCTAAATTATGTCCATAGTCGTATTCCCATCTCCAAAAATCTACCATTGCAACAACGCCAAATATTACGAAAGCCCAAAAAGCCACATATAAAAATCCTTTTTTACCAAATAATGCAACCAGCACAAATATTACTGCAAAAAACACCAATATATAAGGTAATACTGTGAACTCAATAAAATCTTTTGCATGTAAAGTTTTCATTCCAATATAGTGGTTCAAACCATTGATAATATCTACATCGCCAGCAAGTTTACTTGCCCAAATTTTTAATACTAAACCTTCAGGATATTGTGGTGCATCTAAATAAATATTCCAAATAGGAACAAAAAGAGCAATAATTAAAAATGCCGCAGCTATAACAGCTAAAAGCTTTGATGTTTTCAACAACTGATTATTTTTCATTTTACTATAATTTACTTTCTGATTAATAAAAAAAACGTATTTATTTTTCTGATGCAAAGGTATTTTTACAATACATAAAAGTCTATGATTATAATCATGTGTATCATTGCACTACTAATTTTTTGGTTTCACTTCTGCCATCTTTACCAATTACCCTTACTAAAAACATACCTTTCCCTATAGAGCCTATATTTAGCTGCGTATTGCTTACACTACCTAATTGTTTATTCAACAATATCCTGCCTGTTACATCTGTAATTATTATTTGTTGCATTTCTTTAAAAGCAATATTTACAATGCTTGTAGCAGGATTAGGATAAATTGTCAATTGTTCCTTATCAATTTTCAATTGCACTTTCTCTGTTTTACTGTATGTTATTTTCCCGTCTTTATCTACTGCTTCTATACGATAATAACTTGTGCCATTTAAAGGCTGCACATCTGTAATGCTGTATTCATTATAAGTATTATTTTTTGCTGTTGTTTGTTGTATAGTATTAAACTCTATACCATTACTGCTACGCTGTACATTAAAATGTGAAACATTGATTTCATTCAATGTAATCCATTTATTTACTACGCCTTCATTCTTAATTTTTAATTCATAATTCTTAATTACCAAAGGCACTACACCTACAGTAATATATACAGTGTCTTTGGAGTACTGCCCACACACATTTTGCTCTATTACATAAAAAGTACTTGTTGCTGGTTTTACATACATACCGGGTATGCCTGTTGCTATTATATTGCCTGTTGCATTATACCAATTTACATTGGCAAGTCCTGTAAGGTAGCTACCTATAAAAGTACTATCACCTAAGTTTATGGTTCTGTCTGTACCTGCATCAGCTTTTAAAGTTATGCTGTCTAAGGGTATTACACTTACATCTTCTAAATAATAAGCAGCACCATTATAGCCTGTAGGCTGTATTATTTGTATGGATGTTTGTACGTTATTTTTAAAATTACCGAGGGTTAAATATTTTTCTCCGCCTTGTGCCGTAAATACGCCACTTATTTTTATCCAATTTAGGGTATCTGTAATAATATGGGTGTTTTGTATTTGTGGATTGGCGGGTAATAAATGTACCAATGGTATGGCATTGGTATCTACATATACAGGATTGTTAGTAAACAGCATAGCCTGATTGTTGCAGCCTAATCTAAGGCTATTGGGTAGATTTACATAATATTCTGCATAATAGCATTTGCCTTGTCTTAAGCTATCCAATAATTGTACCTGTATATAGTTTCTTGAATCCATGCCATTATAATAATACATAACAACATATCCATTCCCAGTTCGGGCATATTGAAAATTAGCCCCCCCCCCCCAAAAATTTATAGGCATTCCATTTTGGTCATTGTTAAAGCCATTGGCACAGGCATTAAAATATCTTGCTCCACGTTTATCAGGTTTGTACCAAAAATCAGGCTTATCATTGTAGGCATCATATAATGTAGTACCTATAGGGCAGTTATTGTATTGTTCAAAACTGGGGTTAGGTACTAAATTATGGGGGCTGAATTGTGCGTTAGCTATGCTGCCTGCTAAAACATAACAGCAAAGCAATAAGCACTGCTTTGCTGTTTGTAACCATATAATTATTAGTCTTTTCATTGCACTAAAAGTTTCTTGGTTTCGCTGCTGCCGTCTTTACCAATTGCCCTTACAAAAAATATACCTTTTCCTATTGAGCCTATGTTTAACTGTATATTGCTTATACCACTCAACTGCTTGTTCAACAATATCCTGCCTGTTACATCTGTAATTATTATTTGTTGCATTTCTTTAAAAGCAATATTTACAATATTAGTTGTAGGATTTGGAAAAATGGTCAATTGTTCATTCTCAATTTTTATTTGCACTTTCTCCGTTTTGCTGTATGTTGTTTTGCCATCTTTATCCACTGCTTCTATTCTGTAATAACTTACTCCGTTTAAAGGCTGCACATCTGTAATGCTGTATTCATTGTAAGCATTATTTTTTGCTGCTGTTTGTTGTATGGTATTAAACTCTATACCATTACTGCTACGCTGTACATTAAAATGCGAAACATTGATTTCATTTAAAGTAATCCATTTATTTACTACGCCTTCATTCGTAATTTTTAATTCATAATTTTTAATTACCAACGGCACTACACCTACAGTAATATATACAGTGTCTTTGGAGTACTGCCCACACACATTTTGCTCTATTACATAAAAAGTACTTGTTGCTGGTTTTACATACATACCGGGTATGCCTGTTGCTATTATATTGCCTGTACTGTTGTACCACACAACATTGGTTAAGCCTGTGGTATAGCTGCCTATAAAAACACTATCTCCCTGTGTTATGGTTTTATCTGTACCTGCATCTGCTTTAAGTGTTATACTATCTAAGGGTAGTACACTTACGTCATCTACATAATAACCTGCTCCCAAATAACCTCCGCTTGGATTGACTGTTTGATAATTGGTTTGTGCATTATTTTTAAAATTACCCAATGTTAAATATTGCTCTCCACCCTGTGCAGTAAATACGCCACTTACTTTTACCCAGTTTAAAGTATCTGTAATAATATGGGTGTTTTGTACTTGAGGATTGGCAGGAATGATTTGTAATCCTGCCGCAGTATCTGCATATATAGGATTGTTTGTAAATAACATTGCTTGGTTATTGCAAGCTAACTGCATTGAATTGAAACAACTTACAAAATACTCTGCGTAGTAACATTTGTCCTGTTTTAGGCTGTCTGTTAATTTTATTTGAAAATAATTCCGGACATCACCTCCATTGTAATAAAACATACCAATATATGCCACTCCTGTTCTTGGATATTGAAAATCTGCCCCCGCCGTAGTTATGTGATAGGGCACACTTAAATTACTGTTTACGTTTGCACAACTATTGTAATAAATAGCACCTCTTTTGTCAGGTTTATACCAATAATCTGGCTTACTGTTACGTACTTCTTGCATTGAAGAAGAAGACGGACAATTAGTGTATTGTTCAAAACTGTAATTTGGTACAAGATTATATTGTTGCTGCCCCATACAAGTTATACACAATACAAAAAATACAAAAAACAAACCTGTTTTTATATTTCTCGGGCTGCCTGCTATAATGTACCAATAGTTCATGTTATTGTATCATTAATTTTTGTGTTTGTATATGCCCCTTTTTATCGGTTACTTTCACAAAAAACATACCCTTACCAATACCACTAATATTTAGTTGTGTATTATCTACCCCATTCAATTGCCTGTTGAAAACTATCCTGCCTGTTACATCATAAATAATAACTTGTTGTATATTAGGGGAAACAATATTCACAACACTGGTAGCAGGATTGGGAAAAACTGTCAATTGTTCCTTATCAATTTTTATTTGCACTTTCTCTGTTTTACTGTATGTTATTTTGCCATCTTTATCTACTGCTTCTATTCTGTAATAACTTACTCCGTTTAAAGGCTGTGCATCTGTAATGCTGTATTCATTGTAAGCATTATTTTTTGCTGCTGTTTGTTGTATGGTATTAAACTCTATACCATTACTGCTACGCTGTACATTAAAATGCGAAACATTGATTTCATTTAAAGTAATCCATTTATTTACTACGCCTTCATTCTTAATTTTTAATTCATAATTTTTAATTACCAAAGGCACTACCCCTACAGTAATATATACAGTGTCTTTGGAGTATTGCCCACACACATTTTGCTCTATTACATAAAAAGTGCTTGCAGCAGGCTGTACATAAAAACCTGCTGTGTTAGTAGCTATTATATTGCCACTGCTGTTGTACCATACCACATTAGTAAGCCCTGTGGTATAGCTGCCTATAAATACACTGTCACCTGCGGTAATTACCCTGTCTTCTCCTGCATCTGCTTGCAGGGTTATGCTATCCAAGGGTATTACACTTACATCATCTACATAATAAATTGCACCGTTTGAACTGAAGTTTACTTGAAATTGTTGATAAGTGGTTTGATTGTCATACTTAAAATTCCCTAATGTAAGGTATTGTTCAGAACCTTGTGCAGTAAATACACCACTTACTTTTACCCAGTTAAGAGTATCTGCAATAACTTGTGTGCTTTGTATTTGTGGGTTGGCTGGAATAATAGCTAAACCCGCTATAGTATCAGCATAAACAGGATTGTTCGTAAAAAGCATTGAATGATTATTGCAAGCAAAACGTTGAGAATTGCCAAGACTAACAAAACATTCTGCATAATAACACTTGCCTTGTTGTAGACTGTCTGTTAATTTTACTTGAAAGTAGTTTCTTTGGTTATTATTATTCCAATAAAACATACTAACATACGCTACACCTGTTCTTGCATACTGAAAACTAAATCCTCCATTTAACCCATTATTAGGAACACTAGCGTATGTACTTTCTGCTGCACATGAATTAAAATAAGCCGCATTCCTTTTGTCGGGTTTATACCAAAAATCAGGCTTTGTGTTTAATGCTTCATAATAAGTTGCACCCGAAGGACAGTTTGTATATTCTTCAAAACTATAATTAGGCACAAGATTGTATTGTATTTGTGCTTTTGTACCAGTTGGAAATATACTGTATAGTACAACATAAAGAACAACTATTGAATAGCTGTTCTTTATTGCTATACTATCATTACTTAAACCAAACATGGTGGTATTGTTTACTGAACAATTAATTTTTGCACTTCTGTTTTATTATCTACACTTGTTACTTTTACCAAATAAACTCCTTGCTGCAAACCTGCAATATTTACCTGTACCATATCTGCTCCGTTAACCTGCA
>JAIXLB010000084.1 GCA_026931905.1 Chitinophagales bacterium | reverse complement strand
TTTCTGTACTCTGCTTAAAAATTCTCTTCTTGCTATTATTAAAATCTTGTTCATATTAAAAAGTTATAAAAGAAAATTAATTTAAAATTTAAAATCTTAATTTATTATGCAACAGTTTGAAACTCTCTTGTTGTAGCTTTTGTTCCTTCTACAAGAGAAATAAAAATTTCGTTTAGCCCTGGTAAAATTTCGTTGAAGGATTCTATAGTATTGTTGTTATTTATAAAATGTTTCAACACATCGTTACTTTTATAACCATTATTAATAGTTACAGTTAGCGAGTTATTTTTTTGCTCATCTATTGAAAAAATAGGGCTAATAGTTGTTGTAGGATTTTCGTGTAATGTAATGCTAAATTTATTTTTCTTAAATTGTTGCTTTACATCTTGAACAGAGCCATCTAATATTTTTTTTCCAAGATTTACTAATACAATATGGTTACAAATTTCTTCTACTTGTTCCATACGGTGTGTACTAAAAATAATAGTGCTGCCACGTTGAGCTAAGCCATAAATTTCATCTTTAATTAAATTAGCATTTACAGGGTCTAAACCACTAAAAGGTTCATCTAAAATAATCAATTTAGGTTCGTGTAAAACAGTTGTAACAAATTGTAATTTTTGGCTCATGCCTTTACTTAAATCTTCTACTTTTTTATTCCACCAACTTTCCATTTCTAATCGCTTAAACCAAAAAACAATTTTTTCCATTGCTTCTGATTTGCTTAAACCCTTTAGCTGTGCAAGGTATAAAGCTTGTTCGCCAATTTTCATTTTCTTGTACAAGCCTCTTTCTTCGGGCATGTAACCAATTTTTACTACATCATTAATGGGGTCAAATTTTTTTCCATCAAAAATAATTGAACCACTATCAGGATAAAAAATTCCTGTAATCATTCTTATTAAAGTAGTTTTTCCTGCACCATTGGGTCCTAATAATCCAAAAATACTTCCTTGCTCAATGTTAAAGCTTATATCATCAACAGCTTTTTGTGAAGCAAAATATTTTTGCAGATTATTTAGTTCTAAAATTTTACTCATGAATGAAAATTTGTAACCAAAATTATTTCTTGGTTATTGTATAAAATGTGTTTGTTATAAATTGAAATTCTTTTGTAACAAGGCAAATGTATGTTTTAATTTAATTGTGGGTCTAAAGGATAATTTGCCATTTGTGCATATTCGCCACCTAAATCTTTTAAAGCACTTCCCCAAATATCATCAACAGAACTATTAAATACTAATGATGAATTTGCATTTCTGGTAATCCAACTTTTAGTTCTCAATTCATCTTTTAATTGACCTTCTCCCCAACCACTATAACCAATAAAAAAGCGAATATCCGAATTTGAAATTTTGTTTTCTTTTATCAAAATAGCTACTTCATCAAAATCGCCACCCCAATAAATATTTTCAATTATTTTATTTCCGCCTTCAATTAAATCTGGTCGCTTATGTAAAAAATGAATAGTATTGGTTTGTACAGGACCACCATAAAACAAAGGAAAATCAATGTCATCAAATGTTTTAAGCATATCACTTAATTTGTGTTCGTATAATTTATTTAACACGAAGCCAAAACTTCCTTCTGACTGATGATCACAAATTAAAACAACACTCCTGCTAAAATTAGCATCTTTTAAAAATGGATCAGAAATTAATAATAAACCTGGAGTAATATGTATCATAACCGAAAATTAAAACATTCGTACAAAAATCAAAAATATATTCTTGAAATAAAGTTAAAAAGCTGGTAAATAATTTTTCAGATTTTTAAAGCATAACCTTAGCAGCATATATTTGTTTGTGTTTGAAAAAATTATCATAGCAATAAGTTTATTACTGAATAGTAAATCAATGTACTTTCAAAGCTTATGAAAAAAACTTTACCTGTAATAGTTGTACTAATAACTCTTTCCTTACTTGGGCTTATTACTTTACAAGCATCTTGGCTAAAAAACTTACTTGAAGTTAGGCAAAGCCATTTATTATCTAAAGTAAGAAATGTAACAACACAAGTTGCTACAGAATTAAGTTATGCTGCTAACTCTGCTCCTATTATTACTTTACGTTCGCCAAGAAAACGCAGAATAATTGATAATGATTTTCATTTAAGATTGTTAAGACCACCCAGTATTGGCGATAAATTTACACCTCAGGAAATTTATGCTAAACTTCATAAAGCCTTTGATGATGCAGATTTAAAGCACATGAAATTTGAATTTGCAGTTGCAAATAGTGAAGGCGATTATGTAATGCAATCTGAAAATTATGCAAAAGAATTTTACGATACTACTTATAATAAACGCATTCATAATTATTTAGTTCCTGAAACAGGATCAGACATAAAAGAAATTATGCAAGCAGAACAACTGATTGTAATTGTGCCAGATTTTAAGCAACAAGTTTGGAATAGTTTGCGATGGGTAATT
The DNA here is from genome assembly GCA_026931905.1 of Chitinophagales bacterium. Classification (GTDB taxonomy): domain Bacteria; phylum Bacteroidota; class Bacteroidia; order Chitinophagales; family Chitinophagaceae; genus UBA1930. Next base: position 8,417 of record JAIXLB010000084.1, on the reverse strand, counting down.
ATTGGTGCTGCTGCATTTATGCTTATCATTATTGCTGCATTTTATATTACACTTAAAAGTTTATTGAATCAAAAAAAATTAAGTGAAATTAAAAGTGATTTTATAAACAATATGACACATGAATTTAAAACTCCTTTAGCCACCATTTCATTAGCTGTAGATTCTATAAGAAATGAAAAAGTACAAAACGATAAAGAAAAATTGCAATACTTTACCAGCATTATAAAAGAAGAAAATAAACGAATGAACAAGCATGTAGAAACTATTCTGCAAGCTGCTTTAATGGAAAAACAAGAATTGAGTTTAAAGCCCACTCCTATTCATTTAAACAATTTATTGCAAAGCGTAATTAGCACGTACCAATTGCAGTTAGAAGAAAAAGGAGGCATCATCGAAACATCCTATAATACTACCAATGATTTGCTTAGAGCAGATGAAGTTCATTTAACTAATTTATTATCCAACCTTATAGATAATGCCATTAAATACTCTAAAGAAAATTTAGTTATTAAAATTTCTACCACCAACAATACTAAAAATATTTGTGTAAAAATTGAAGACAATGGTATAGGCATGAACAAAGAAACTGTGAAGAGAATTTTTGAAAAATTTTATCGTTCACATACAGGAAATTTACACAATGTAAAAGGCTTTGGCTTGGGTATGAGTTATGTAAAAACGGTATTAGAGGCTCATAAAGGAAAAATAAAAATAGATAGCACTTTAGGAAAAGGAAGCACTTTTATTGTAGAACTTCCTTTAGGCTAAAAAAAATTAAACAGCAAATGAAGTACCACAACCACAAGTTGTGCTTGCATTAGGATTAATGAAATTAAAACCTCTGCTATTCAATCCATCACTCCAATCTATTTTCATTCCTATTAAATAAAGTTCGTGGCTTTTATTAATGATAAAAGAAAATCCATCTACATCGTACAAAATATCATCTGCATTTTGTTCATCAAAGTTTAAAAGATAAGTCATACCACTACAGCCACCTCCTTTAACACCAATACGAAGTTTTTTATTGAGATTGGTTTCTTCACTCAATAATCTTTTAACTTCATTAATAGCCGAAGGTGTAAAAATTACAGGTGTTTTAGATGTTGCTTGCATACAAAATTTTCTTTTGGCAAAAGTAAAAAAACTTTCTGTCAAATTTTGTTAAGAGAATTACGATTAAAGAAAAACTAAGGTTGATGAAAATAATTGTAAACTAAACCTACAAACTATATTTGCAAAAATCTTGATATGGATAATGCTTTAGTTATAACATTTGTATTAGCAATTGTTGTTTTTATTGTAGGCACACTTATAGTACCATACTTTAAAGCTAAAAGAAAAAAAAGAAAAGCGTCTGCAACTGAAATAAACTCTACCAAGCAAATGCAATTACAGGCTTACGAAAGATTAATTTTATTGGTAGATAGAATTGCATTGCCCAACTTAATTCCAAGATTAGGGCAACTTGGTTTTACTGCAAACGAAATGAATAAATACATTGTAGATAATATTAGACAAGAATTTGAATACAATATTACACAACAAATGTATGTAAGTAAAGATGCCTGGAGTGCTGTAAAAAATTTAAAAGAACAAAACATTGCTATAACCTCTCACATTGCAAGCCTTTTGCCTGAAACTGCTACTGGTATTGATTTATGCAGGGTTCTTGCAGAATTTTTATTAAAAGATAAAAGAGGAACTTTGCATGAAATGGTAAGCGATGTTTTAAGTTTCGAAGCTAAAAAATTAATGTAATATTTTTTGTTGAAACATTAATTTGTATTCCAAATTTTCCAATTTTCTTCTGCTTGAATTTTAAGCATATCACTACCATTTTTTATGATAGAGTTTTGTTGTTTTCCTAAACTTAAAAATTTTGTTAGTGGAGGATTATAAACAACATCAAACAAATAATGCTGAGGAGTTAAGTATTGATAAGGAATATCAGGATACTCATCAATTTTTGGATATGTACCTAAAGGAGTAGTATTTATAATAATAGAATATTCTTGTATCAGTTGTTGATGAATATTTTGATAAGTAATTATTTTATTCTGCTCATCTGCTTTTCTTGAAACTGTAATAAACTCAATATTTAATTTTTTTAAACAAAATTTTATGGCTTGTGCTGCACCACCATTTCCTAATAGCAACGCTTTGGTATGATGTGGTTGAAGCAAACTGATAAAAGATTTTTCAAAACCAATTACATCAGTATTATAACCATATAATTTTCCATCAATAATTTTTACACAATTACAAGCATTAGTCTGTTTTACTTCATCTGATATAAAATATAAATAAGGAATAATTTGTTGTTTGTACGGAATGGTTACGGCAAAACCTTGTAAAAAAACATTTTCTTGTACTATGTTTTTTAAGGCGTTTATATTTTCTATTTCAAAGTTTTCAAAAATGCAGTTTTCAATATTTTCTGCTTTAAATTTTTCATCAAAATATTTCTTTGATAAAGAGTGAGAGAGTGGAAATCCTATTAGTCCAAACATTTTCATTACTAATAGATAGCTTTGTCTTTATCTAAGTAAAGCCTAAAAGTATCGCCACGTAAGCCTATACGCATTGCTTCCAAAGCAATTACTTCTGATGGTGCTATGTTGCCTAAGTTTACATTACAACCACATAATTGTAAAAAATAAAGTTGTTGTGCTTTTTGAGGAGCCTCCCAAATAATTTTTTCTGTAGGTATTTGTGTTAAAATTTCTTGTACTAATCCTTGTCTTACTTCGCCACTATCTCTATAAATGCCCACATTTCCTGCTTCTCTTGCTTCTGCAATTACATAACTGCTGCCAGCTTCTAATTCTGCTCTCATTAATTCAATCCATTTATAAGGAGGCATAATATTCGTTGCATCTTTACTGCCTACTTCACTTAATACAGTAAAATGCTTTGTTGCTTTTTCTATATAACCACATTTTTCTGTATGAGGAATTGTTATAGAGCCATCGCTTATTTCCATAAAATCTATATCGTAGTCTTTACAAACAGCTATATAATCTTCAAATTGATTTCTTATTAAAAAAGCTTCGAACAATGTTCCTCCAAAATACACATGCATTCCTGCATTTTTATAAGTTTCAATTTTTTTTCTAAGATTGGGAGTAATATGCGAAGTGCCAAAACCTAATTTTACAATATCTACATGTGGTGTTGCAATTTCTAAAAAGTTTTTTGCTTCACTTACGCTTAATCCTTTATCCATTACCATTGTAAGCCCATTAGTACGAGGTTTAATGGTACGATCGGGCATTTGTGATAAATTAAAATTCATAATTTATTTATTTTCAAAACAGTTGCAAAAGTAAGACTATGTGCGCAACAATGAAATCGATTTTTTAAAAATAATTTACCAAAAATTAAATGAATAATAAACACATATGTTAAAACAACTGCGTGATTATTAAAATTTCATACCTTTTTTATAACGAGCTACAACATCTACCACTGCTGTGTTTTGTAAAATTGCAGGATAAATTTCTATACATTTTTTAAAAAGTTTAGGGGCTTTACTCATGGCTATTTCTAATTGCAATAAGCCTTCTTTTGTTTTTCCTGCATAAAAAAGTGTAGCACTATAATAAAAAATAAAAATAGTTTTATTGTTTGTTGCTTTTAAGGCGGCAACACATTGCTCTAATGCTTCTTCTATATATTCTGCTTTTAGTAAACAACGAATTAAGGCTTCCCAACCTGCAGTATTTTTAGGTTTAATTCTTACTGCATGGCTAAAGTAATTAACTGCCTCTTTATACTGATGCAAGTGCATTTTACACTCTCCTAATGCAATGATATATTCAGAAACGTTTTTATGAATTTGTGTAGCTTGTTCTAATTGTTTTATGGCATTTTGCCATTGCTCTTCGAGCATATAAGTGCTGGCAATTTTAAAGTACATTTTACTATCATCGGGGTTAAGGTGTACTGCTTTTTTATAATTAAATCTTGCCTGTGCAGTATTTCCCATTCTTTGATAACAATGCCCTAATGCTTCATAAATTACATCTTCAGGGCTTTTGAGTTCTAACACTTTTTCCAATACTTCAATGGCTTCTTTATACTTTCTTAATCTTAAATAAGCATCACCCATATTACGATAAGCATAATCAAATTTTTCATCAATGGTTACTGCAAATTTGTAAGCATCTATAGCTTTTTCATACAGCTTTAATCCTTGATAAGCAGCAGCCAAATTAAACCATGCTATTTCGTTGTAAGGAAAATCATCAATAATTTTTTGATAGAGTTTTATGCTTTCTTCGTTTCGTCCTGTAAATTCTGTCCAAAAACAAATTTTGTACAATGCCTCTTCACTATTTGGTTCATCTTCTAAAATTAATTTTAAGCAATCATATACTTTATCAAATTCCTCAAAATCGTCATACACATCTGCCAATTCAAAAAGCAAATCTATTTTTTCATTTCCTTCAAAAAGCAATAAAGCTTCTTCTAAAATGGCAGCAGCTTCTTCTTGCCTATCTAAAGCTAATAGAGCATCAGTTTTTAAAATATATAAACCAATATCTGTACTATCAAATAAGGCTGCCTGATTTAAAATAAATAATGCTTCTTGGTATTTTTTTGTAGCAAGCAATAAATCTGCTTTTCTTAATAATAAAGTAGCTGAATAAGGAAATTGTTCTATACCAGTTTCAGCAGCTTCAAGGGCTTCCTGTATATTTTCTTTTTCATCGTAAAAATCAATAATTCGTTCAAAATCATCTTCCTCCAAAAAAGGATGACTTCTTCCATTTTTAAGGCTTTGATAATGCCTTAAAAGCTCTTTTATTTCGTCCTTATCTTCGTGAAAATGATGGTTATCTTTCATAATAATTTTGACAGAACTAATATAGGATTAAAAAATATTATACACAATTTGTAACTTTTTTTATTTATCAACGTCTGTTAATAACAAATAATTTGTTAAAACTCAAAAAAAATATTACTTTTGCCTCAATGATACTTAAAAAACACATACAAAAATTTGCTTTTGCTGCAATCTTAATTCTTGCAGTACAAATATTGTATGCGTCAAATACATTTTCTGGCGATAAAGAAAGTAATAAAAAAGAAGCCAGCAAATACTCTCTTAAAAATTTAAGTAAATACAGTAATAAGCCTTTGTGTTTAAATAGTGCCAAATACACTTTAAAACTAAACTCTACTTCTTTAAACTATACTTTAAGTAGCAATAGTGGTTTGTTAAACAATTCAAATTCTACTATTGAATTTACCAATGGCAATACAACTTTTATTTACCCATACAAAATGAAAATAAAAGTGCCAAAGTTCAAAACACCTGCTCCTAACAAATTCTAATTTCAAAAAAGGTTTTATTTTTTATTTAATTGATTTGTAAAATAATCAATCTTCTTTGTACGTTATAGGAATAGTTTTTTAAAATAGTAAAACTAATTTTTAATAACTCATTTTAGCATATTTGCAAGAGTAAAGCTAATTAAAGCTAATGATTACAGTTATTTGCCCTGTGTATAACGAAGAAGCATATATAAAACATGTGCTGGATTTTTGTGTAAGTGCTGCTCCTACAAATAAAGAAGTATTTTTTATTGATGGCAATTCTTCCGATAAAACCAAAGCTATTATTCAAGAATATTCTATTAAATATCCATTTATAAAATTATTGCACAACAGCCAACAATATGTTCCTTTTGCTTTAAACATTGCTATTAAACAAGCAAGTGGAGATATTATTATTCGTTTAGATGCACATACAGAATACGCTAATGATTATTTTGAAAAAATTATTCAAACATTTCAAAAAACAAAAGCAGATATTGTAGGCGGTCCTATGCGAATTGCAAAAGGAAGTAATATTCAAAACGCCATAGGATATGCTACTTCTACAATGTTTGGAGTTGGTAATAGTTCTTTTCATTTCGAAAATTTTGAAGGCTTTACTGATAGTGTTTATTTGGGTGCATGGAAAAAAAATATTTTCGAAACAACAGGCTTATTCGATGAAAACATGATGCGTAATCAAGATGATGAATTTCATTATAGGGCAAAAAGTTTTGGTTTTAAAATTTATCAATCGCCTGAAATAAAACTGTATTACTATCCTCGTAATAGTTTTAAGAAATTATTTAAGCAATATTTTCAATATGGTTTGTATAAACCTGTTGTATTAAAAAAAGTTTCATCTGCAATAAGTTTGAGGCATTTTATTCCAGCATTATTTGTTTTGTATTTAGCAAGTGTTCCATTTTTATTAGCATTCAAATGGTATTGGTTATTGCTGCCTTTGCTTTTATATGTAATTATAAATTTTTATTTTAGTTGCAGAGCTAAACAAAATATACCACAAACTTTTAGAATATTTTATTCTTATTTAATTCTTCATTTATCTTACGGAATAGGGTTTATAAAAGGATTTATTAAAAAACCTGTTTAATTTTTTATTACTATGAATATCCCATTTTCTCCACCATATATTGATGAAAGCGTAGAAGCAGAAGTTTTAGATGCTTTAAGAAGTGGTTGGATAACAACTGGACCAAAAGTAAAAGCTTTAGAGCAAGAAGTTTGTAAATATACTGATGCAGAGTCTTGCTTGGTTGTAAATTCTGCAACATCTGCATTAATGTTGGTATTGCATTGGTATGGTGTAAAAAAAGGCGATGAAGTTATTATACCAGCCTATACTTATTGTGCTACAGCATTGGCTGTAATGCACGTTGGTGCTACACCTGTAATGGTTGATGTAGAAGATGATTTTAATATTTCTGTTGAAAAAATTAAAGCTGCTGTAACACCTAAAACTAAAGTAATTATACCTGTAGATTTTGCAGGTTGGTCTTGCAATTATAATGCTATACACAATTTAATAAATGAAGCAACTATAAAAAATAATTTTGTTGCTACAAGTGAGCAACAAAAAAAATTACAACGCATTTTAATTTTAAGCGATGCTGCACATTCGTTTGGTGCTACTTATAATTATAAAAAATTAGGTACAGCAGCCGATATTACTGTATTTTCTTTTCACGCTGTAAAAAATTTAACCACCGCCGAAGGCGGAGCAATTTGTTTTCATTTGCCTTTGCCTTTTGATAATAATGAAATTTATAGCACTTTTCGTTTATGGAGTTTAAACGGACAAACTAAAGATGCTTTTTCAAAATCAAAAGCTGGTGGCTGGAAATACGATATTGTTTACCCTGGTTTTAAAATGAATATGCCAGATGTTTTAGCAGCAATTGGTTTAGCACAAATTCGTAAATACGATAGTTTTCTTTTAGTAGAACGAAAAAGAGTATTTGAATTTTATAACAACCATTTTTCAAAACAAGATTGGGCTATTTTACCTCCTTATCAAAAAGAGGGTTGTACATCCAGTTATCATTTATATCCCTTACGTATAAAAAACATTTCAGAAGAACAAAGAGATAAAATAATTGAACAAATTGCATTGGCTGGCGTGGCAGTAAATGTGCATTTTCAACCATTGCCCTTACTTCAAATTTTTAAAGAAAGAAATTTTGATATAACCCTTTATCCAAAAGCATATAACAATTATAAATCAGAAATTTCATTGCCTGTTTATCCTCAGTTAAACAATAATCAATGTAACTATATCGTTTCTACAGTTAGAGATGCTGTAAATGCAATTATTTCGAATGAATAGCATACGATTTTTTGATATTTTATTGGCAATGTTGGGTGTTGTGATTTTATTACCACTATTCATTTTAATAGCTCTTTGTATAAAAATTTCTTCTAAGGGTTCTGTTTTTTTTAATCAAACAAGAGTAGGGAAAAACAATATAGATTTTAAACTTTTTAAGTTTAGAACCATGTATGTACAAGCAGAAGCAAAAGGACAATTAACAGTTGGAGGTAGAGATAGTAGAATAACTAAAGTAGGTTACTATTTACGAAAATTTAAGTTAGACGAACTGCCACAGTTTTTTAATGTTTTATTGGGGCAAATGAGTTTAGTAGGGCCAAGACCAGAAGTAAGAAAATATGTAAACTTTTATACTGCCGAACAATTAAAAGTTTTAGATGTTTTGCCTGGTATTACAGATTATGCTTCAATAGCTTTTAGAAATGAAAATGATTTATTGGAAAAAGCAACCAACCCAGAAGAGTATTATATAAAAGAAATAATGCCAAAGAAAATAGAGTTGAATAAACAGTTTATTGAACAACGAACTTTAAAAAATTATTTTTCTATTTTATTTGCTACAATACTTACTTCTGTAAAAGGTAAATAGCATATAAGTAGAAAGTTTTTATAAAAAAAGAATGCAACGATTGGTACTATTTTTTGCGTCTTAAAGCAAGTAATTCAAATAAGTGCAAAAAAGAAAAGAGAAGATTTATATAAAAATTGTATCTTTGTAATACTGTCAATCCATCATTCTCTA
>JAIXLB010000009.1 GCA_026931905.1 Chitinophagales bacterium | reverse complement strand
GGTTAAAAAAAGGATGTAGAAAATTTTAAGCAGTTAGCTTTTCTAAGTATTGGGAGTGCAATATATAAATAATTTGTTAAAAAAAATAAATGAGCCTGTTTTTTATTCGGTATTGCCCAATCGTATATCAATTTCTATTACTCCAATGAGCCTTAAGTATGCCTAAAAAAGATAAATGTAAGGTTTGGTACAATAAAAATAACTTATTATAAGTTTTAATAGGGCAAGGTTTTTTATATATCCAATGTCCAAATTCCAGACTATGAAAGCCAAATTGGCTTCGTACCAAAAACAATTTTTAGGTACGATAGCGTTGATAACAATTATACTTACAAGTACCAATGCACAATTGGTAGCCAATTTTTCTGCAAATGCTACAACAGGCTGTGCACCAGTTTTGGTAAAATTTCAAGATGCTTCCGCAGGTAATCCTACTTCATGGAAATGGGATTTGGGCAATGGCACTATTTCTTATCAGCAAAACCCCTCAGTTACTTATTTTACACCTGGTACTTATACTATAAAATTAATTGTAGCAAATAGTAACGAACAGGATTCGGTTATTAAAACATCTTATTTAACTATTTATGGAAGCCCATCTGTACATTTTTCAGCAGATAAAACCAATGGCTGTTATCCATTGCATGTAAATTTTACTGATTTAACCAATACTAATGGCGATTCTATAACAAGTTGGTTGTGGGATTTTAATGATGGCAATATTTCGTCTTCTCAAAATCCTTCTCATACTTTTTCACAACAAGGGGGGTTTAATATTAAGTTAAGTGTAACTACAATAAATGGATGTATGAGTGTTACAGAAAAAAGTAAATTTATTACAACAGATAGTAGCTTATTGGGCGGATTTAATTATACAATTTTAAGTACCAATTGTTCAGCACCAACGAGTGTACAGTTTAATAATACCTCTACTGGTTCTGGTGTTTTAAATTATCAATGGAGTTTTGGTGACGGAGCAACCTCTAACGATAAAAACCCTTTACATAACTACACTTCAGCAGGCTCATATACTGTAACATTGGTGGTAAGTAATAATATGGGTTGTACAGATACTATTGTAAAAAATAATATTGTAAATATTGGCACTGTTCAGGCAAATTTTACTATACCAGATTCTATTTGTGTGGGTGTAAAACTTGATTTATTTAATACATCAACACCAGCAACCATTTCTTGCAACTGGAGTTTTGGTAATGGCATTACATCAACTCAAACCAATCCCTCTATAACTTATAATACTGTTGGTATTTATACCATAAAACTTGTAAATAATTTTGGAGCATGTTTTGATTCGTTAGAAAACACAATTAAAGTAATTGCTAAACCTACAGCCAACTTTAGTGCATTAAATACATTAAGCTGTATAGTGCCTTTAGATGTACAGTTTACAAATAACTCAATGGGTGGTGATACTTACCAATGGAATTTTGGAAATGGTAATACATCAACCTTGCAAAACCCCACCCATTCTTTTACTTCTTTTGGCATTTACAATGTATCGTTGTTAGTTACAGCAACAAATGGTTGTAGCGATAAAATTCAAATAGATAGTTTAATAAAATTAATTCCTGTAAAAATTACCAACATAGGTTTTACACCAACAGAAGGCTGTGTACCGCTTACAGTAAATATGCAACCAACATTAAACACAAGTGATAGTAGCATACAATATGAATGGAATTTTGGCGACAGTACTTTTTCGACAGAAAAAAATCCAACACATATTTATACAAAAGCAGGTGTTTATACAGTGCAATTAAAAATTATAAACGCAAACGGTTGTTTTGATTCTTTAATCATCAACAATGCAGTAAGAGTAGGAGATAAACCTAATGCAAACTTTTCAGCAACACCAAGAGAAGGTTGTACTACCACTGGCATTCAATTTACAGATTCTTCTACGAATGCTTTAATAGATAAATGGAAATGGAGTTTTGGCGATGGCAAAGGTTCTACAATGCAAAACCCTTTAACAACTTTTCAGGATACAGGTTGGTTTAATGTAAGATTAATTGTTTGGAGTAATGGTTGTAGCGATACTATGGTAAAAGCAAACTATATACATATTTTACCACCTATGGCAAACTTTGTATTTGATGCAAATAATTGTAATGAAAAATTAAAAGTTGTATTTACCGATAGTTCTAAAGGTGCAGAAAGTTATAAATGGTATTTTGGTGATGGCGATTCATCTACACTTGCAAATCCTGTACATATTTATGCTAAAGGTGGTACTTATCAGGTAATTTTAATTGTGTATAATGGCGAATGTTCACATTCAAAAATTAGAACTGTAACTGTTGATGATAAACGAGGAGAACTTATTTTATCGGATACGGTTATTTGTAGAAATACAAAAATTCAATTCAGTATTGTAAATACCAATGCAGCAGTTAGTGCAGCTTATACATGGCATGTAGGCGAAGGAAATAATTTATCATCTGGCAATTTAGCAAGCACCAATTATATTTATACAAATGCAGGTACTTTTTCTACTTGGGTAGCTATCAATTATAGTAATGGTTGTACCGATACTTTAAGGTATAACAGCATAAAAGTGTATGGAGCAAAAGCAAATTTTACAGCACCCCATGAAATGTTTTGTTCTGGTACAACAATTCATTTAACAGACTCTTCCTTAACAGATGGAATACATAACATAACTTCTTGGAACTGGAGTTTTGGTGATGGAATTACAGAACAAAATAATTATCCTAATACTTCGCACAACTATACAATGGGCGGAAGTTTTAAAGTGAAATTAAAAGTTATAGATGCCTTTGGCTGTACTGATAGTATTGTAAAAAATAATGCAATAAATATTTCAAAAAGCATAGCAGCATTTAGTAGCGATACATTGCTTTGCCCATCAACAGGTATGCAGTTTCATGATGCTTCATCAGGCAATTATTTATCTTATCAATGGGATTTGGGCGATGGTACAACAACAACAGCATCAAGCCCTGTGCATCAATATCCAAACCAAGGCATTTATACTATTAAATTAATTGTTACTGATAATTTAGGCTGTGCAGATACTTTAATAAAAATAAATCATGTAAAAGTATTTTTGCCCAAAGCTTCATTTTTAGTAAACGACTCTATTGCAAATTGTCCTCCATTACTTGTAAATACTACTAATACTTCTCTTTATGCAGGTAGTAGCAACTGGAGTTTTGGAAATGGTGGAATTTCTTCCAATACCAATCCTTCTCATATTTATGTGTATCCTGGCAACTACACACTACAACTTATTGTTCAAAATACAGGAGGTTGTGCAGATACTGCTTCTAAAAATATTATTATTCATGGACCTACCGGTACATTCAATTATTTACCTACAATAGGCTGTAATCCTTTAACAGTAAATTTTAATGCTACTACACAAAACTCTATTTCTAATACTTGGGATTTTAATAATGGAGTAACTAATGTAACAACAGCTAACCATGAAAATTATACCTACACTTTACCAGGTGATTATATTCCAAAATTAATTTTAGAAGATGTTAATGGCTGTCGTGTACCCATTATTGGAAAAGATACGATTAAAGTAAAATACATTCAAGCAGCAATGATTGCTCCTCCAAAAGCAGTTTGCGATTCTGCAACATTGCAGTTCAAAGATTCTTCCCTAACCAATGATATCATTACACAATATGTTTGGAGCTTTGGAAATGGTTTTACTTCTTCACAAGCCAACCCTACTTATTTATACAATAGCAATGGGTTGTATTCAGTAAAATTAAAAGTTACAACGCAAGCAGGCTGTACAGATAGCATTGTTTACAACAATATTATTAAAGTAATTAGCTCACCCAAATTTACAGTTACTGGCGATACATCTGTTTGTAAAAATGGAAGTTTACAATTTGCAGCAACACATACAAACTCAGATACATCAATAGTTACATGGAATTGGAATTTTGGAAATGGAAATATTTATGCAACTCAAAATCCACCTGTACAACATTTTACATCAGCAGGCATTGTACCTGTGCATATTACTTTAACCAACAGTAGTGGTTGTTACAATACAATTACAAAAACAATCAATGTACATGATTTACCTAATGTAAATGCAGGTGCAGATGTTACTATTTGCAGAAACCAATCTTACACATTACAAGCAACAGGAGCCAATACTTATACATGGTATGGCAATATTCAAACTTTAAATAACAACCATATTGCTAACCCTGTAGCAAAACCATTAACAACCATTACTTATGCTGTAACAGGTAAAAGTATTTATAATTGCGAAGCAACAGATTCTATAACCATTACAGTACAACAACCTTTAAAATTAAATGTTATAAAAGGAGATACTATATGTTTAGGACAAACAGCAAAAATTACAGCAACAGGTACAGAACAATATAAATGGTATCCATCATTATATGTAGATAATATAAACAGTGCAAGTGTAAATATTAAACCTGCAAAAGATACTTTAATGAATTATATGTTGTTGGGTTGGGATAACAATAATTGCTTTACAGATACAGCTTTTGTAAAAATTAAAACTTATCCCATTCCTGAAATGACTGTTGAGCAAAACGATGTTACAGTTAATGCAGGTACTTCTTTTGAATTAAAATCTAAAAGCTCACCCGATATTACACAATGGAAATGGACTCCCAACAAATATTTAAACAACCCCAATATTGAAAACCCTACTGCTGTGGCAAAAGAAAATATTACTTACACAGTTGTAGCAAGAAATGGTGGTAATTGTATTACAAGAAATGAAGTAAAAGTAACTGTGGTATGTAATGGTGGAAATATTTTTGTGCCCAATACATTTTCACCCAATGGAGATGGTATGAATGATGTATTTTATCCAAGAGGCAAAGGCGTTTACACCATAAAAAGTTTTAGAATTTTTAATCGTTGGGGCGAAATGGTTTTTGAAAAAACAAACTTTCAAGCCAATGATGCAAGTGCTGCTTGGGATGGTACTTATAAAGGCATTAAACAACCAGCAGATGCTTATGTTTATGCCATAGAAATTATGTGTGATAACAGCGTTTCTGTACCATCTAAAGGAAGCATTACTTTATTAAGATAATTTTCATTTCCAATATTATATTTGTTAAATAATATTGATTTTACAAAGCAGCAAACAATTGTGTTTACTTATCATTAGTTTTATTGCTTAAAAATGTATTATTTAACAAATAAGTGCCTTTAGAAAATAGATTAAAATATTGTACATCGCTGCTGCTTATGTGTGTTTTATGCTTACTTAGTTTTATAAGTGAAGCACAGAAACCTGTAGCAGGTTTTCACTCTAATATACAAGAGGGGTGTGCACCTCTTCTAATACAGTTTATTGATACTTCTAAAAATAATCCTACAAGTTGGATTTGGGATTTAGGCAATGGCGTTACATCTACTCAACAAAATCCATTAACTACTTATCTTAATGCTGGTACATATACTGTTCAATTAATAGCAATAAACTCCAATGGACGAGATACTATAACCAAAACAAATTACATTATAGTTCATGATAAACCCACTATCAATTTTAGTGCCTCAAAAACAACGGGTTGCTTTCCTTTAAATGTTCAATTTACAGAAACAAGTATTGCCAATTCGGGAACAATTACAAATTGGAACTGGGATTTTGGCGATGGCAATACCTCTACACAGCAAAATCCACAACATACATACTCTGTTGCAGGTAGCTTTACTGTAACCTTACAAGTAAAAAACAGTAAAGGATGCACAAGTATTTTAAATAAACCCAATTATATTAATATAACTGATGGCACAAAAGCCAACTTTAATGTAAGTGCTTCAAGTTGCACACTACCTGTAAACATCAACTTTACAAACACTTCTACAGGTTCTGGTGCTTTAAATTATCAATGGAATTTTGGCGATGGCAATACCTCTACACAACCCAGTCCTACACATACTTATACCAGCAATGGATCTTATACTGTAACATTAATTGCAACCAATAATGCTGGCTGTAAAGACACTTTGATTAAAACCAATGCTGTAACAGTAGGTACAGTAAATGCAGATTTTAATTTTACAGGAACATCTACTTGTCAAAACTCAGTTATAAACTTTACCAATACATCTTTACCAGCTACAACAAATGTATTATGGGATTTTGGCGATGGCACAACTTCTACACAATCTAATCCTCAAAAAATTTATATTTCTTCGGGTAATTATAATGTGAAATTAGTTGCCAACTTTGGTTCCTGCAAAGATTCTATTACTAAAATAATTACAATAACACCTAAACCAAGTGCACATTTTTCTTATACACCTGTAAGCTCATGTTTGGCTCCTTTAATAGTGAATTTTGTTCCAGTTAATTCAGCTTTCTCAGCATATCAATGGGATTTTGGCGATGGCAGTACCTCTACACAACCCAATCCTACACATACTTTTACCAGCAATGGTTCTTATACAGTAACATTAATTACAACCAATAGTGATGGTTGTAAAGACACTGTGGTTAAAACCAATGCAGTAGTTATTACTCCTCCTACAATTAATAGTATTTATGGAGGTGCTCCTTATAGTGGTTGTGCTCCCTATACCAATAGTTATCAAGCCTATATTACCTCATCAGATACTGTAGCAACGTATCAATGGGATTTTGGCGATGGCTCTCCAGGTGTTTCAGGTAGTAATCCTACACACACTTATTTCAATACTGGCTTTTATACTATTAAGCTAATTATTACAACACTCAATGGGTGTACAGATACTTTAATTGCTCATCAAATTATAAAACTATATGAAAAACCTCATGCAAATTTTTCTGCTTTCCCTTTAAATGGTTGTGCAAAAGACAGTATCAATTTTACTGATTTATCTACTGGTACAATTACAAATTTTAACTGGAGTTTTGGCGATGGTGGTTTTTCTTTTTTTCAAAACCCAACTTATTTTTATACAGATACTGGATGGTTTTCTGTAAGATTAATTGTGTCCAATAATAATTGTAAGGATACTTTTAAAATTAATAAATACATCTTCATTAATCCTCCTATTGCTAAGTTTGAATATACACTTAATTGCGATACTCCTTTGCTACGAAAGTTTATTGATAAATCTATTGGTGCAGTAACTTATTTATGGGATTTTGGTGATGGCACTACTTCTACAGATCCAAGTCCACAACACATTTTTCCAGGTATAGGAACGTACAATGTAAAACTAACAGTTACCAATGGGGCTTGCGTACACGAAAATACACAACTAATAAGCATAGCTTTTGTAAATCCTGATTTAACAGTTAATGGAAATGAACATTGTAAATATGCCAATGTAACTTATAATGTAAACAATATTCTTCCTGCGTATGTAAACTACTATGAATGGAATTTTGGCGATGGCACCTCATCAGCAGGTGGAAATTTACAGTCTGTAACACATCAATATATAAAATCTGGCAATGTTTCTCCTTTTGTTGTAATTGTAGATGGATTGGGTTGTGTTGATACTTTAACTTTAGCCACACCAATTAGTATTTATGGTCCCAAAGCTGGTTTTACAAACCCTGCTGGAACTTGTATCAATGGAACAATCAATTTTGCAGATACTTCCTTAACAGATGGAATACATAATATTACTCAAAGAATTTGGAATAATGGCGATGGAGGATTAGATACTTTAACTACACCTGCTTATGCTCATCAATATAATAATACAGGCTATTACACAGTTAAATTAAAAGTAGTAGATGATTTTGGATGTTATGATACAATCGTAAAGCCCAATGCTGTTTTAATTACAAAACCAGTTGCCAGTTTTACTGTTTCTGATACTATAAAATGTGCCAATAATTATTTACAATTTAGCAATACTTCGCAAGGTGTAAACCTAACTTATGTTTGGAATTTTGGAGATAACACAAACTCTACACAAAAAAATCCTCAACATGCTTATTCAACACAAGGCTTTTACGATGTGCAGCTAAAAATAAAAGATATTTTTAACTGTACCGATTCTATTGTAAAACCTTCGTTGGTTCATATTTCAAATCCTGTTGCCTCTTTTAATTTTATACAAGGCGATACATTAGGTTTGTGTTATCCTTATACCATTCAAGTAGCTAATTCATCAACAAGCATTACAAGTATTAATTGGAGTTTTGGCGATGGTGGTTTTTCAAATGTTAATACACCATCTCATATTTATAACTATGTAGGCAATTACAAACTAACCTTGAAAGCCTTTGGTTATGGGGGTTGTGTAGATTCTGTAAGTAAAAATATTGTAGTAAGAGGACCCACAGGAACATTTAGTTATAGTCCTTTACAATTTTGTTCTCCAACAGTTGTAAACTTTACTGCACATACCAAAAACAATGCTTCTTTTGTTTGGGATTTTGCTGATGGGGTTGTAATACTTTCAGCAGATTCTGTTGTATCGCATACTTATACAACTGCCGGTGTTTTTAAACCTGCAATAATTATGATAGATTCTGCAGGATGCCAAATTCCAATTGCTGGCACCGATACTGTTAAAGTGGCTGATGTAACAACGTTTATTAAACTGCCTCAAACACAATTTTGCGATTCTGTACAACTGAATTTATTAGACTCTTCCATTGCAATAAATGATACCATTACACAGTATCATTGGAATTTTGGTGATGGCAATTTTTCCACTTTAAAAAATCCAAAACATTTTTACAACCATACAGGCAATTACACAGTTTCAATAAAAGTTACCACATCGTTAGGCTGTACTAATACAGATACTTTGCAAGTTCCTTTACAAGTAATACAAACTCCTAAGATTGCAATTACAGGCGATTCCAGTGCTTGTGTTGTTACGCCATTAAATTATATAGGCACCATTTTAAAAAACGATACATTGCCTTTAAATTGGCATTGGAGTTTAGCCAATGGCAATACATCTACTTTACAAAATCCATTGCCACAACAATACAATACTGCTGGTACTTACAACATAAAAGCTATTGTATCCAATGCTGTTGGTTGTGCTGATACAGTTCAAAAAAATATTATTATTCATCCTTTACCTAATACTTATGCTGGTTTAGATTCTTTTGTTTGTAGAGGTAGTTTTATTACACTTCATGCTACAGGTGCAAATACTTATCAATGGTATGCAGACTCATCTTTAAGTTGCTTAACCTGTGCAAGCCCTCATGCAAATCCTACTTCAGATAAAGTTTTTAAAGTGATTGGTATAAGTAGTTTTGGTTGTATAAAAGAAGATTCGGTTTTTATAAAAGTGCAACAACCCTTTAGCCTTGCAATTTCTCCAAACGATACTTTGTGTATTGGCGAAAGCACACAGCTAAAAGCTTTCAGCGATGGCGATATTTTTAATTGGCAACCCACAATAGGATTAAATAATCCTACTATTGCTAATCCTATTGCTACACCTACTACAACTACTGTTTATAGTGTTATTGTAAATGATGTTAAAAACTGTTTTAAAGACACAGCCACTGTTGAAATTAAAGTATATCCTATACCACAATTCAATATTGTAGAATCGCTCATTCAGGCAAATGTTGGTGCACAAATACCTTTAGTAACTACCAACTCTACAGATATTACAAAATGGAATTGGTTTCCCAAACAATGGCTTTCTTGTTATGATTGCCCTACACCTACAGCATCTATAACAGATAAAATAAAATACATTGCAGAAGCTTCCAATCCTGGTGGTTGCAGTTCAAGAGATGAAGTAACTATAGAGCCTTTATGCAATGGTTACAATGTATTTATACCTAATACTTTTTCTCCTAATGGCGATGGGACAAATGATGTTTTTTATCCAAGAGGTAATGGATTATTTACTATAAGAAGTATGACTGTTTTTAATCGTTGGGGTGAAATTGTTTTTAGCAAAAGAAATTTTTCTGCTAATAACGCATCAGAAGGTTGGAATGGAACTTTTAATGGCAAACAACTTTCTGCTGATGTGTACGTTTATAGTATTGAAGTAGTTTGTATAAATAATGAATCTATGTTCTTAAAAGGCAATATTATGTTACTGCGTTAAAAAAAGTATAGAATTTGAAACCCTTTTATACAATATTAAACCAACAACTTACGTTATGTAGATACCCAATATCTCATACAATGAGAAACCGTATCCATAAATATCTCTTAGGTTTAGTGTTTATACTATTCATGCAAGTGCAAAAAAGCCATGCACAAGATGTACATTTTTCTCAATTTTTCGAAGCACCTTATTTAAGAAATCCAGCATTTGCAGGGCTTTTTCAAGGCGATATAAGATTTCAAGGAAT
Source organism: Chitinophagales bacterium (assembly GCA_026931905.1). GTDB lineage: Bacteria > Bacteroidota > Bacteroidia > Chitinophagales > Chitinophagaceae > UBA1930. Next base: position 985 of record JAIXLB010000009.1, on the reverse strand, counting down.
TTACAGAAGTCAATGGGCTGCTGTAACAACACCTTATATAACGGGTTCTTTTAGTTTTGAAATGAAAAAACCAATTGGCAGTGCAGATGATTATATAACTTTTGGTACACAAATTTTATATGATAAAGCAGGGGCAGCAACCCTTACTACTACTAATATTTTACCTGCAATTAATTATCATAAATCTTTAAGTGGCGATAAAAACAAATACCTTTCTTTGGGTATAATGGGTGGTTTGGTTCAACGCCGTTTCGATAGAAGTAAAATAACCACCAATAGCCAATACGATGGCAATGGTTATAACCCTTCTTTAGCAGATGGTGAGGCTTTGGTAAACAATAATTTTAATTATTTTGATGGAAGTATTGGTTTAAGTTTCAATTCAGCTATTGGTGATAAAAAAGAAGATAATTATTTTATTGGTGTTGCTTATCATCATTTAAACAGACCTAAAAATTCTTTTTACAAAAACCCAGATATAGAACTACAAGCCAAATTAGTTTTTTCGGCTGGTGTAAAATTCACTTTGAATGAAACTTCTTATTTTACTATTCATGCCGATTATTCAAAACAAGGTTCTTATAGCGAATTAATTGGTGGTGCATTGTATTCTTATAAAATTGGTGATGATTACGATAATCCAAAATATACTTTTCATGTAGGTGCATTTATGCGTGCCAAAGATGCTTTTATACCAATGGTAAAATTAGATTATCACCCCTTTTCATTTGCTTTTAGTTACGATGCCAATGTATCTCAATTAAGAACAGCAAGTCAAGGTAGGGGAGGCATGGAATTATCTATTTCTTACATAGGATTTTTTGATAGAGATAACAGCTCTAAATATGTGCCTCTTTGCCCTAAGTTTTAAAATAAAATTTGTGTTACATTATTCCTTCTTTCAGCCAATCTTCAAATAATGCCAATTTGTTTTTTACAACTTCTAATTTAATTTTTTCGTTGAATGATTGTATAAATACATAAG
>JAIXLB010000068.1 GCA_026931905.1 Chitinophagales bacterium | reverse complement strand
ATTTAATTGGTATTTGCTGATTCGTCAAAAAACCTATTGCATAATCCGGGTTGAACGAAGTGAAACATCTGCCTGAACTTTTGTACAAACCCTCAAAAGATCCTTCGCTTCGCTCAGGATGACAGTTCTTTTTTTCTTCATTTCATTCAGAATGGCAATTCTTTTTCTTCACTTCGCTTAACATAACATATTTTTTGTTATTAAGCCAATAATCAAAAAACAAAAGTAGTTGATAGAAAAAAATCAATACTTTCTTTCAGTTTCGTAAAATACTATTATCTTCAAATTCCATTTAAAATTTTAAATGGAATTTTTAATGTACAACTGTTTATGAATAATACTACTTCTTTTAAACCTACACTAAGTTTAACAGATGCAACAATGATAGTTGCAGGTAGCATGATAGGGTCAGGAATTTTTATTGTAAGTGCCGATATTGCAAGAAATGTAGGTAGCCCAGGTTGGTTAATTTTAGTTTGGTTACTTACAGGATTTATGACATTGATTGCAGCTTTAAGCTATGGTGAATTAAGTGCTATGTTTCCAAAGGCTGGTGGTCAATATGTGTATTTAAAAGAAGCCTACAATCCCTTAATAGCTTTTTTGTATGGATGGAGTATGTTTAGTGTTATACAAACAGGAACCATTGCAGCCGTAGGTGTTGCTTTTTCTAAATTCTTGGCTTATTTAGTACCCGAATTAGGCAATAATTATTTTTTATTTGATATTGGAATTGTAAAAATTTATTCAGGGCAATTGGTGGCAATTTTTATTATAATGTTGCTTACTTATGTTAATTCAAGAGGCATAAAAGAAGGGAAATTTATTCAAACATTATTTACATCAGCAAAACTTTTAGCCTTATTAGGATTAATAGTTTGTGGTTTTTTGTTTGTAAAAGAAAGCTTTTGGGCTGAAAACTGGAAAACCGGATTTACTGCTATGCAAAATAAAGGCATTACAGATGCTCATGGCGTTTTACAACCCTCACAATGGATTGGAATAGGAGGAAGTGCTTTAGTAGGAGCTATTGCTGCTGCAATGGTTGGCTCTATTTTTAGTAGTGATGCTTGGAACAATGTAACTTTTATAGCAGGCGAAATGAAAAACCCCAAAAGAAATATTGGATTAAGTTTATTTTTCGGAACGCTGATTGTAACTGTAATTTATGTTGCTGCAAATTTAATGTACTTATATGTTTTACCTTTAAACGAATTGGCTTTTCCTGCTGATGATAGAGTAGCTGTTGCTGCTGCTAATAAAATTTTTCCTTTGCATGGCACTATAATTATTGCTGTATTAATTATGGTTTCTACGTTTGGTTGCAATAATGGTTTAATTTTAGCAGGAGCAAGGGTTTATTATACAATGGCTCAAGATGGATTGTTTTTTAAAAAAGCAGGTGTTTTAAATAAAAACGATGTTCCTCAATGGGCATTATGGGCTCAATGTATTGTGGCTTCTATATTGTGTTTAAGTGGTAAGTATGGCGATTTGCTGGATATGATTTCTTTTGTGGTAGTTATTTTTTATGTACTTACTATTTGGGGCATTTATATTTTAAGAAAAAAACAACCCGATTTACCACGTCCTTACAAAGCATTTGGCTACCCTGTTTTACCTTTTGTTTATATTTTAATGGGCATAAGCTTTTGTACTTTATTGGTAATTTATAAACCAAATTATACTTGGCCAGGGTTAATAATTGTTTTAATTGGTATTCCTCTTTATTACTTTGCAGTTAGTAAAAAGAATAAATAATTTTTAATGAACTATTCAGCATTATTTAAAGATATTGAACAACTAACTATTGGTATTGTTGGTGATGTAATGTTAGATACTTACATGTGGGGAAATGTAGATAGAATTTCTCCTGAAGCTCCAGTGCCTATTGTTGCTTTAAAAGAAAAAGAATTTAGAATAGGAGGTGCAGCCAATGTAGCTTTAAATACAGTTTCATTAAAAGCAAGCACACATATTTTTTCTGTAATTGGCAAAGATGATGATGGAAAAACCTTGATAAATCTTTTACAAAAAAATAATATTCAAACCAACGGAATTATTCAATCTCAAAATAGAATAACCACCAATAAAATTCGTGTTATTGCTCGCAATCAACAAATGATGCGTTTAGATAGTGAAATTATAAACGATATTGATAAAGAAGAAAGCAGCTTATTATTACAACAAATTGAACAATTTATTATTGCTCAAAAACCTGCAATAATTATTTTACAAGATTATAATAAAGGTGTTTTAACAGATGAAGTAATTAAAAAAACTATTGCATTATGCAAGGAATACAATATTTTAACAGCTGTAGATCCTAAAAGAAAAAATTTCTTTAGTTATATAGGTGTAGATATTTTTAAACCTAATTTAAAAGAAATAAAAGACGCTTTAAATATTATAACAGATAGCACAAGCCTTGAGCATTTAAAAGAAATTCATAAACAACTACAAGAAAAATTACAACATAAAATTTCATTTATAACTTTATCAGATAAAGGTGTTTTTTATAACTCTGCTGATGATTGTACAATAATTCAAGCACACATAAGACATATTGCAGATGTAAGTGGTGCTGGAGATACTGTAATTGCTGTTGCTTCATTAATTTATGCTACTACAAAAAATATGAAGTTGGCTGCCGAAATTGCCAATATTGCTGGTGGTTTGGTTTGTGAAGAAGTTGGTACAGCAGCTATTAATAAAAATGTTTTGGAAAAAGAAGTTATAGTATTACTCTCTTAAACTTTATTAATCATTTTCAATACTAAGAATAGCAAATTGTTGTTCAATGGTTAAGGAATGATTGTATATTTCATTAAAAATTACTGAACCATATTTTGCATAAAAAGATGCAATATTTTCTACACGTTCTTGCAAACTATTTTTAGGAAATAAGCTTTCTTTCAACTTTGTAATTTGATTTACTAATGCAGTGTTCTTCTTTTTTTCTGCCCTGATAATTTTCTTCTCAAGTGCTTGTAAAGATTTTAAAGTTTTGGTTTCAAGTGCATTTGTATGTTCTGATAGAGTAGGGTAATGAGGTTGTATATTGTTCTTTATAGCTTGATAATTTATCTTAATTTCATGTATAGCTTTTTGAACATCTGCTGAAAATTTGTCATCTATTTTTCTTTTCATCATTTCAGCTAATAGAATATCTAACTGTAAGAAGAGTTCTTTTTTTGAAATTAAATATTTTTCTAAAAGCTTTGTATGCTGTTTTTCTATTAATAAAAATGAGTTTCTTAGTAAGAGAATAGGATAGGGAACTTCTGCTTGTTGAAATACATTTTTAAGCTCTAACCAATAAGCTAATTCTCCACCACCACCAATAAAAGCAATATTGGGCAATATTAATTCCTGAAATACAGGTCTTAATACAACATTAGGGCTAAATGCTTGAATATTATTTTTTATTTCATGCTGAATATCAATTTCTTGAAAAGTATTATTTTCTGTTTTTAATCCAAATTTATTGGCTTCATTTAGGATACGATTTCTTGCATTATCAGTTAAATAAAACAAATTAATAGCTCTACCAGAAGTTTGTATTTTATAATTGTTATTTAATTGATTTACAGTATCTTGACTTTATTAGAAAAATTATGTTCAAATTCTTTAAGGATTATTGCTTTAAATTCTTCTTTTAAATTTTTATTATCTGGTATAAGTATCAGTAAACCAAATCTTTGAAATAAAATATTTACAAATTCTAAAGTTGCTTGTTGAATTGTTTTTCCTTCGGTAAAACAAAGTTTTAAAAGTTGTATAAATTCATTTCCATGTGTATAAATTCCAATTTGACCGCTCATTTTATCTATTAAAGTCAATAGTTTTTTATCAACTTTCATTCTTCCAACAGCACCAGTTTGTGAGGTTTCCCAAACATATTTTACACCTTCAATATTTATATATCCCAATTCTTCTAAATCTGCATCTTCGCTTCCCATAAAAAAAACAGGTACAAAATGGCAGTCTGTGAAAACTGTATTCCATTCGTCTGCTATTTTAATTACATGCAAAATCTTGTAAATAAAATAAAGAGGACCTGTAAAAATATTGGGTTGATGAGCAGTTGTTACTGTAAATGTATTTTCTTTTAATAAGCTATTTAAGTTAAGTTCTTGCTTTTCATTCAAAGTAATTCCTTCGTATTGTTTTCTTAATTCATTTACCAAAACAACACGATTTGGTTTAAAATTTTTTCTTACCTCTATGGCTTTTTTTACACTCTCTAAATTAGGTTGATAGGTATAAAATGGTTGTAGTTGTTTTTCATTATTCAAATAATCGGTAACAATTTTTGAAAAATAACCTGTTTCTTGAAAAGGAATATAACTACTATTTACTTTCATGCAATACAGTTGAGTGAGCTAATTATTGTCAATAAAAATAAGCAATTAAAAACGTAACTTGATTTTTAGCTTACATAATTTTCCAAATAAGAAAATGCTTGGGTAAGTTTTCCTTTGTTAATTATAGTTGCCCTTTTTATTACATCATTATTTTCATTACCATTTATAATATTGTGCAAAACATGTTTTATAAGTTGTTCGCCAAAATACCTGCTTGCATCTCTTGGCAATTCGTTAGGTAAATTTCCTACAGCAATTATATCAATACTGTTTTCTAAATAAGGCTCAGTTTTTTGGAGTGTATTTTTATCAATGCCATACACAGGATTTTCGATAGTTTGGTCGCCCAAATTAATGGGTACTGAACCATTTTCATCATCTGTTACATCTGCAATGGTTTTAATTACAAAACGCTCATTAACATCTGTTTTTTCAAAAAGTCTTGCAATTTTTTCTTCCCAATACACACCATTCATTAAAATATCTGTACATTTTGTGTAAGGCAAAAATCTTGATCTGTATTCTTCTGGATGATTGTGAAAATGTTCTCTTTTATAAGTTTTAGTTTCTTTGTGTGTATATAATTCTCCACCTTTTAATTGTACATAAACAGGGTAAGTAAATTTTCTTTCTAAATACTCATCAGGTTCTACTTCATGCACACCCATTAAATTCATTACTTCAATTATACCATGAGCAACTCTGCCACTTCCTGTAACTGCAATTTTTATATTAGGCAATTTCAAACCAAAATAATGATTGATTAAAGAACGATAATCTCTGCATTTATATACTCTTGGTAAGTTGTATAAACCTGTTCTGTTGCCATATTCCATTATTCCATTGTGAGCACCTACCACACCTGCAAAAAAACCAAAACCAATTATTCTTTGTCCATCTTCATGCTCCAAACATTCGTAATCTATAAGTGTAATATTTTTTTCAATAATGGCTTTAATAAGTTTTTTATTATGAGGTTGTGCTTTTCTGGTATGGCTAAAAAACAAATAAGTTTTATTAGGAATGAGCATTTCAATAGGTACTTCTTTTATACCTAATAAAATATCGCATTGTTCCATATTATCTGCAATTTCTACACCTGCTTGTTTGTATTCAGCATCTGTATAACATCTGGTAGAACTTGTTTGTACTATTATTTTTACTTGAGGTAAATTTTGTCTAATCCATTTGCATTGTGCTGGTGTTAATGCTACTCTGTTGTCAGATGGTGTTTTACCTTCCTTAATTAATCCTATAACAATCATTCTATTTTTTTGTGCCGCAATTTAATAGTTTTTCTATTAGTTAGATGTTTTAAAAGCAGGCATACTAAATCTTATTCCACTTGTGGTATAATTATTATCGCCAAAGCCTTGTACAAAATCAATTCTTACTATTTTAAAAATATTTTCTATTGAAAACATGGCTTCGTAATAATGTACATCTGGTTTTATATACATAGCACTACCAGATAAAACAAAAAAGCAATTCCATTTTCTAAACACAGGAATTTTATTGGTTAATAATCCATTCATGTGATAAGCAATATGTGCAGTTGCCATAAAATTTGATGTGTTGCTAAAAGCATAATATGGTGCCAACTGAAAACTTTTTAAATATGTTCCTGCTAATGCAGTTCTATTGCCTTCAATGTGTAAATAATCGGGTAAATAAATTGATTTTGCATGAATAAAACCACCCACTTCAAATTTGTATTTTAGTAAACCACCCATTTTTATATTGAGGTTATCGCTTATTTCAAAATTCCATTTGCTAAAATCTACATCGCTATTAAACAAACCTTTTATGCCATAAGTAAAAGAGGTTTGCAGTACAGGATATTTAGAACCAATATTGATAGTTCTGTTAGGTAATTCTATATATTTTGTTCCAGGTCTAAATTTTATATTTATACTTGCAACAGCAGCTTTATGGCTATCAAAAACATTGCTTCCTAATTCAATAGGATAGTTGGGTTCAAAATCTCTTCCATCATATTTTCTCCAATAATTAATATTTGTTAAGTTATTAAGTTTAAGTCTGTTTTGATATTCAAAATTTCCAAAAATATCTATACCTTTTCCTACTCCTGCTCTATAACTTATTGTAGTAAACCAAGCTTCATACAATTTCATATAGTTACGTGTATAAAGTAATGTAGATGTGGTATTGTCTTTTTCTACAATTGGCGATTCATTGTTCATTTGAAACTGAGCTTTACCGCCAGAAATTGATACAGAGTTTAAATATTTTTTTCCAAAATTATAGGTGCCAGAAAGTTGTGCTTTTAAGTGATGATTGTCAAATCCATATCTTACAGTAGGTGTAAGGCTTAATGTATTTCTTCCACTATATTTTTTTCTGTAAGTAGGGGCGAAGCTGATATTCCAACCTTCTACAGAATTGTAATTTAAAGTGCTTAATAATGGGTCTATACTAAAACTTTCTTTTGTTTTTCTTTTAGTAAAAGTTTGCCCTGTTAATAAAAGCGAAATGGCAGATACTTTATTATTTTTTTTATCTAAAGAATCTAAATAACGAGGGTCTTTTCTTGCTTGCTCCAAACTATCTTTTTTAGTATAATCAATTGCTTCTTCATCTAATAAAGGTATTGGTCTTATACTATCCCAATATTTTTTTGATTTTTTATTTGCACTATCATACACTTTTAAAAACACTTCATCAAATTGTTTCTTTTTAAAAGCAGGGTCTATATCAAAGTCTGAATAAACCTGTACAAATGTTCCAAAAAAATCAAAGCCAAATATTTTTCCTGCTGGTTGAATTACTTGTTGTTTAATAACCCACTTATCTTTTATAGGAACATATAATTGTTGTATATGCAAAGTATCCAACAACTGCATTTGCTGTGCTTTTAAAATAAATAGTTCTGTACTAAAAATTCTCCAATCATTGTCTGTAATGCTTATATAGCCAGCAAAAAGAGGTTCATATTTTCTTTTAGGAATTACTTTTACTCTGTGTATTTCTTTATTGTTTTCAAAAAAAGTTCCTTCGTATTTATATTTATAATAGTGCAAAGCATTGTTGCTGATAGGCGAAATAAAACCTCTTGGGTTTAAGCCTCTGCCAATGTTTATAATATTTTCATAGAAAGAAATAATTTGAGGGAAGCTAAAACCAAATGCATCGCTATTACCACTTACCCTTGTAGATACAACTTCTATTTTAGCATCATTAGGTTTATTTACTGAATATTTTGCAATTGTTTCGCTTAAAAAAAGCATTTTTCTTTTACTGGTATCGCCATCTTCAAAATCTACTTCTTTACCCATAAATTTTTTAGGAAAATCTCTCAACTGTAGTTGCCCTTTTAAATATACATTGCATTGAAATTTTTTTATTTCATTCAAATAATCTTCTCTTTTTTTTATTGCATTTCTAATTATTTCATAGGCAGGGTCTTCGCCTGTTTTTACTTCAACATCTGTTAAGGTGTACGATTGGCTTTCCAATTCAAAATCAAGTGTAGTATTTGAATGGGTTATTGTAATTGTTTTTTCTTGGCTTTTATGGTTTACATGTTGGCAAATAATAGTGTATGTGCCTGCTTCTAATTGTAAAGAATATAAACCGCTGCTGTTGGCTGTAGTGCCTCTTGAAGTGCCTTTAATTAACACTGAAGCATAAGGCAAACTTGCCCCTCCTTTTTCTTTTACAGTACCTGTTAAGGTAAAACAATATCCATTCAATGAAATTATTGCAAAAGCAAATAATAAAAGCGATTTCATAAGCAAGTGAATAAAGAAGAAAGCTATTTTTATAATGAAACGAAAATAGTATAGTAAAGTAACAAAAGATGAAAAATAATTGTTAAGAGAAGTGTGAATAAATTTTTGTTTTAAAGATATAAATATGATTAGCTTTGATACAAAATATTATTGATATGAATATGAAACTATTTCTGTTTATTTTATTTTCTCTTTTAACCATTCATCAAAAAAGTTTTTCTCAAATTTTTTACCAAGGGAATGGTATTAATTTCAGTAATGATAGTATTCACATTGGAGGTACATCTATCTCAAATATTATGTTTAAAGGAATAAATAATCATTATAGATATAACTTCTTTTTAGATTCATTTAATTTGGTAAATAATAATGCCAAAAGAATTGACTTTGAAGGTACAGATAGTGTAAGGCTTATAAGTAATAAACTAATTAAAATAATGTCAAATGGTGATATAAACTTTGGTTCAGCGAACTCCACTGTATTTGATGGTAATTTGACTTTTAAAAGGTATAAGAAAACAAACTTGAATTCTGGTATTTTAACTGTTGATAGCTGTGGAATTTTGTCAGTAGCTAATAATATAAATTTAAAAAATTATTTAAAACAAGGTGGCAATTATTTTGGTAGTGATATTAACATAGGTTCTAGAGACTCAAGTCGTGTAAATATATTGGTAAATGATATGATAACTACAACATGGGGGCTGGATTATAGGCGAACATTATCTCATTATGGAGATATTATTTTATCTGGCTTTGAGAATGTTTATCCAACTATTTTTATGAGAGATAATAATGGACATGCTAATAGTAAATGGGATAATAGTGGATTACATATTAAAGAATTAGATTACACTTCAAGTGGTATCTCAAATCCTTCTGGATTTTTAAATTTCCAACTTACAGGCACTCCTGAGTTAAAAGGAGGGACACTTAACTCGTTTTCTTTTGAGGGTAATCTATATGGTTCAGGTACAGTAAATAATTATACTTTTATGAAATTAACACCGTTCCATGTATTTAGTAGCGTTGATTCAGGCATACATAGAGGACTTTTCATTAATCCGTCACTTTTTGGAAATAATGACAACATGAAACGAAATTATAGATCATTAGAGGTAACTACTGGTAATGTTTTATTAAATTCTTTTTCAGGTGGTACTGGTATAGGTGTATCCGATACAGTAAATAAAAGTGCATTATTTGAAATAAGGGGTACAGATAGAGGCTTCCTACCACCAAGATTAACTACTAACAATAGAAATGATATTACAAATCCAGCTTATGGTTTAATAATATACAATACTGATAGTAGTTGGGTAGAAGTTTTTACTCCTAATGGTTGGTATAAATTACTCTCTAATAGTGTTACTACTGATAACAATTATCAGAGCAGGGTTATCTCAAAAAATATAGATGAAAGAATAAATAACTCATTTGTAACAAGAGTAGGAAATGGAATTGATAAAGTGTTTTTTATTCAACATAACCTAAATAGTGAATTTATAATGGTTCAATTTATTGATTGTGGACCAGAAGCTAACTGTAATTTATTATTATGTACTCCAAATGGGGCAAGGCTAGAAATAAAGAATATAAATGAAGTTAGACTTGCATTTGAAACACCACCTGCATACAATCGTTACAAAATAATGTTCTTAAAATTATAGTAAATCTTTAAAATTTATGTCCACAAAAGTAATTTTACTATTTATTATTTGTTATGTTATATTAAGAGGTAAAGCACAAACTATTGAGTATTTAGATGCTCCAATTCATTCAACAAATATCAGTTTTACTAACCCAATACAGTTTTCAAAAGGTAAAGGCGATACTGCATTAAGTGCAATTATTTTTGAAGGAGGATATTTTAAAGAAGAAAGAACTCCTAACCAACCATATAAAATAGTCCATCTTAACCTTATGACTGGAGAATATGATATCATTCCTGTAATTAAAGGTAACAATCCAAATTTACCTCAAACTTCAATGGGAAAGTTCTGGAGCAGTTTATTTGCCAAAAATAGAAAACTATATTTCTGTACAACAGATCCAGGTAATATTGTTGAATTCAACCCATTAAATAATCATATAAGAGATTTAGGATGTGTTTTAAAAGACAATAATGAAAACTGCTTAAATACATATACATTGAAGACTGGCATGGATTCAGCATTATATGGAGGATCATTTAGTTATAATAAATACCTTGTTACTTTCAGATATGATGCTGATGCAGATTCGTTTTATACACATAAAGATATACCAATTGAAGTAGGCGAAAACAATTATGTAACAGATATAACTGGTAATAAAGATTTTACATATGTTGTAGTTGGAAAAGAACATTATAAACTGTATGCACTACATAGGTCTACAAATACTGTAACATTATTACGAGATAGAACAGATGGCGGTAGTATTCACTTACGTTATACAGCAGATAGTGTATATTTTTATGAATGGCATAATGCACTCTATAAGAGTTGGGTTATTAATGCTACATTAATAAATCCGAGAGAAGATAATAATTACTACTATCCTTCAAGTTCACATTTATTTACTTCAGACTTTTCGCCTATTCCGTATGATACACTAAACTACCCTGAAATAATTTGGGACCAGGATGACAAAAAAGCATTATGGCGGTTTTCTAATGATACTTCTACAGTTAAACAAAGAAATATACCAGAAATCTATTCACAAATTAGAACTATTGCAACTATTCATAGTATAACTTCTAATATTATGATAGGATTTGGTAAATTTTATTCAAGAGTTTTTAATTACAATCCTGCTACAAACTTATTCAATCTATTACCAGGTTCTACAGAAAGTCTTTATTCAAGTATAGTTCATAATAATTGTATATATTATGGTAGTTATGGCGGCAATATTTTTCGATATAATCCTGATTCAATCTCAACAACATCAATAAGTTTTACTCCAATATTACCCTCACAATCAAATGCCAATCCAAAAATTATAGTTTCATTACGTAACCCTAATGAAGGGTTAGGTCCAGCTATTATACAAAGTATTGGATTTATAAATGATACCTTAGGCATATTTTGCGGGCCTGTAGATTCAGATGGAACTAGAAAAGGGCAAGGTAGCTCAATTGGTATTTTTAGCACTTCGGGTTATAAAAAATATTGTACAGA
>JAIXLB010000020.1:83723-84479 GCA_026931905.1 Chitinophagales bacterium | reverse complement strand
AACCATTACCATCACCTGTACAATCTTGTCTTACATATACATCGTAAGTGGTGTTAGAAGTTAAACCAGATATTGCAATGGGAGAAGCACTACCTGTAACAATTGTTCCACCTACACCTGCATTGTTATCTGTTCCAGGGGTAAAGCCTGGTGCTCCATATTCTAATATATATGCTGTACCTGCTCCTATAAAGCTTATAGAGGCAGAAGATGTTGTAATAGAACCTGCACTTAAAGCGGTAGGCTCGGCACAAGCTGGTATATTTTCTACTACAAAATTATCAAAGCCTATATCTGTATAACCAGACCCATAACTTGATATTGCGTTTAATCTAAAAATAACAGTTTGATTGGTATAAGCACTTAAATCTACTGTTTTATTTTCCCATGGTGCTGATGAGTTATTATTTGCTGGGTTGGCAGAATAGGTACTCAATGTTGTCCATGTAAGTCCTCCATCTGCACTAACCTCGAATTTTAAATTATTGGCACCGCTATTAATTCCCATCCAAATAGCAAACTTGGCTCTTTTGGCTGTAGCTCCTAAATCGAATGGTATTGATTTTAAATAATAAGGGTTATAAGTTGTAGAAGCTAAATAATAATACATACGTAAAAAATGGCTGCCTTCTGCTGGGCTTCCAGCTCCATAAGAAGCATCTGATGTTACTGGTTGCCAATGGTAACTTGCTCCGGGTGCCCCTTCGTAAGCTGTCCAACATGCAGGTAAACTGGCTGCATTAAAGCCTTCACTAT
>JAIXLB010000020.1:68365-83713 GCA_026931905.1 Chitinophagales bacterium | reverse complement strand
GAACCCATGCTTAAGCCTGATGGTTCGGCACAGGCTGGTAAATCTTCTACTACAATATCATCTACATATAAATACCAACCATCTAAACCACCTGCTGGTACGTGAATGGCTATATAAACTGTATTACCTGTATAAGAAGATAGGTCTATCCAGTCTATATTGGTCATTGTTGTATTGCTAACTGTAGTTAAGGGTTTTAATACTGTTGTAAAATCTGATGCATCATTTCCTGTTGTGGATAATACCACTCTATAGTCATTTGGTTCGCTTGCACTTCTTGCTCTTACGGCAAAGCGAAGTCTTTTATTGCTGGTTAAATTAAATTGGGGTAGTACTAAATAATCATTATTGGCTCCACTATTAATATCTGTATATAAACCTGCACATATTGATCCTCCTACGCCATAGGTTGTATAAGTTATCCATTTATCGCCATCTGTATTTGCATCTATTGCAGAAAAGCAAGATGGTAATGCAGGAGTTGTTACTGAATTAAAATTTTCTGACCAAGGGTAGGTTGTTATGGCATCACAAGCTGTGGTAAACGTTGCTTTAGAACTGTTAGGGCTATAAACTCCTCCTCCACAATCTTGTCTTACATATACATCATAAGTGGTGTTTGCTGTTAAACCAGATATTGCTATTGGAGAAGCACCGCCTGTAACAATAGTACCACCAACACCAGCATTATCATCTGTTCCTGGGGTAAAGCCTGGTGCTCCATATTCTACTATAAAAGCACTACCACCACCAGTAAAGCTTGCTGAGGCAGCATTTTGGGTTATTGAACCCATGCTTAAGCCTGTTGGCTCGGCACAGGCTGGTATATTTTCTACTACAAAATTATCAAAACCTATATTGCAATAACCACTACTATAATTTGAGGTGGCGTTTAATCTAAAAATAACCGTTTGGTTGGTATAAGAAGATAAATCTACCGTTTTACTATCCCATGGTGCACTTGAACTGGAGTTGGCTGGATTAGCTGTATAGGTTTCTAATGTTGTCCATGAACCACCGTTATCTGTACTAATTTCAAATTTTAAATTGTTGGTACCACTGGCAGAGCCCATCCAAATAGCAAACTTGGCTCTTTTGGCTGTAGCATCTAAACTAAAAGGTATTGATTTTAAATAATAAGGATTATAGGTAGTTTGAGCATTATAATAATTCATACGTAAAAAATGGCTTCCTTCGGCACTGGATCCTGCTCCATTAGAAGCATCTGATGTTACTGGTTGCCAATGGTAACTTGCTCCTGGTGCTCCTTCGTAAGCTGTCCAACATGCAGGTAAACTGGCTGCATTAAAGCCTTCACTATAAGGATAAGTACTTACTGCATCGCAAGCTGTGGTAAACGTTGCTTTAGCACTATTAGGGCTATAACCATTACCATCACCTGTACAATCTTGTCTTACATAAACATCATAAGTGGTGTTTGCTGTTAAACCTGATATTGCTATTGGAGAAGCACCGCCTGTAACAATTGTTCCTCCACCTGCATTGTTATCTGTTCCTGGGGTAAAACCTGGTGCTCCATACTCTAAAATAAAAGCACTACCTGCTCCTCCAAAACTTATAGAGGCTGAAGTTGTTGTAACCGAACCTGCACTTAAAGAGCCTGGTGCAGCACAAGCTGGAGGTGTGAAAGTATATGTTAGACCAGAAGTAAAACTTTTTGCAGGCGAGGCAGCAGTAAATCTGCATGTATTGGTATTTAAAGTACCAGCAAGAGAAGTTGCCCATGTTTCAGAACCAGAAGCAACTAAACGATTTTTATAATCTGACGTAGAAGTTCTTATACCAACCTGAGGTTGATAAGATGTGCCAGTACCAGGACCAGAATTTAACTGATATACAAAATTAATAACACCAGATACGGTATTTAACCTTATCTGAAAATCAAAATTTTCGGTTTGACCATATCTTTTCATTTGTTTCCACTGAAAAACAACTTCATCTCCTACTGTTTCCCAACGCATTTCGGTATTTGCATTTGAATTTGCCCTGTCCAAATCGGCATTCATTGGGCAAATTGCAATACCAGAACCCGTATTTGTACTAATTGCTGTAGTAGTATAAGCACTTGGTGCACTACCACCTAAGGTTATAAAGCCATTAGAAGTGGCATAAGCAGTAGTGTAGGCAGTACCACAAAATGTAAAAGATGGAATTGTAATAGCACCAGAAACATAGCTATCCATTGTTGAAGTTCCATCTCTTATAACAGTACCACCTGTAATTGCAGTATAGGTACCACTGGATGAAGAGAATGCGTAACCTGAAGCCTGTGCATTTACTTTACAAAAACTTGTAACCAGTAAAGCAAGTAGTAGTAAAATCTTCCTCATAAAAGTTTGGTTTTAGTTATTAAATAGGGTTTTTTAAAAAATTATTTTCTATTTATAGTTGTGCAATATAGTTGAAGATTTTTTAAAAAAAAAAATTTTTTATGTAATGTTGAATGAAATGAAGAAAAAAACTTTGTCATGTTGAATGTAAGTGAAACATCTGCCTGGCTTTTGTACTAACCATCAGGAGATCCTTCGCTTCACTCAGGATGACAAAGAAGGGGGGCAGGATGACAAAAAAAATGTCATTCCTCCATATACACTCTTTTCACACGTTGGCTTACCGATGTCATTATTTCGTAGCTAATGGTATTGCAGGCTTGGGCAACCTGCTCTATAGAAATATGTGTACCAAAAATTTCTACTTCATCTTCTTCTTGTATCTCATCAATATCTGTAACATCTATCATTGCCATATCCATACAAATACTGCCTACCACTTTTGCAAATTTTCCTTTTACATATACAGCTCCTACACCATTACTTAAACTTCTTTTAAATCCATCTGCATAGCCAATTCTTATGGTAGCTATTTTGCTATCTCTTTGTAATTTTCCTTTTCTGTTATAGCCTACGGTATCTTCTTTTTTTACCTCTCTTATTTGTGCAATGGTTGTTTTTAAAGTAGCAACAGGTTGTATAAAAACAGACTGCATTTTAGAATTATTAATTCCATACAAACCAATGCCCAATCGTATCATATCCATTTGTAAAAAAGGTTTACGCAAAGCTGCTGCACTGTTGGCAATATGTTTTATAAACTTATAGCCTAATTTATTTTCTAACGTATTACAGTATTGTAAAAAAACCTGTGATTGGTGTAAAGTAAAATCATCATCTGCTGCCTCTTCGCTTGAGGTAAGATGGCTAAAAGCAGATTGAACCACCATTGTATTATTTTGTTGTAACAATGTTGCTATTGTATGAATATCCTGTTCATCAAACCCCAAACGATTCATGCCTGTATTTAGTTTTAAATGAATCGGAAAATTTGTAATGCCTTGTTGTAATAAATATTGATGAAAAGTATGGTAAATATTAAAGGAATATATTTCTGGTTCTAAATTATATTCAACAACAGCATGAAAAGCTGCTTCGTCTGTATTCATAATCATAATAGGCAAACTAATACCAGCTTTACGCAACTCAATACCCTCATCGGTATAAGCAACAGCCAAATAATCTACTTTATAAAACTGTAAAAGCCTTGCTATTTCTACACTTCCGCTACCATAACTAAAAGCTTTTACCATTGCCATTAGTTTAGTGCCTGGTTGTAAATGGTTTTGAAATGTTTTTAAATTATGCACCATAGCAGATAAATTAATTTCTAAAACTGTTTGATGCACTTTGAAAGCCAGCCAATCATTTATTCTTTCGAAAGCAAATAGTCTTGCTCCTTTTAGTAAAATAAATTCGTCTTTAAAATGGTGTGTATTGGTATGTAATAAAAAATCTTCTACAGAATTATAAAAAGCTGTTTGTTGAATACTGTTTTCAAATAAATGTTTATGCTTGTTGAGCTGCTCGCCAATACCAATAAACTTATGTGCCTTTTTTTGATTAATAATAGCTGAAACTCTTTTGTATAAATCGTTTTGAGGAATGCCTGTTTGTAAAATATCAGAAAGTATTACTGTGGTAGTTTGATTGCCAGATTGTTGTTTTAAATAATCCAAAGCAATGTTTAACGAAGCAATATCATTGCTATAACTATCATTAATTACATAGCAATTATTGATGGCTTTTTTTAACTGCATTCGCATTTCTACTGGTTGTAATAATGCAATTTTGGTAGCAATATTTTGGGATTCGAACTTTAATACAAGCATTACACAAATGCAGGTAATGGCATTTTCTATACTTGCTTCATCGGTAAAAGGAATAATATATTGTTGTTCTTTGTTTTTATACAAAAAAGAAATTGTAGCATTATCTTTTTGTTTGTTGATGTACTGAATAACAAATTCATTATTGTTTGAAAAGCCCCATGTTAGCACTGTTGGTTTAAATTTTTCTGATGGTACAACAGGGTTATGAATTTTACAATCATTTTCTCTTGCAATTAATACTGAACAGTTTTTAAACAGTTGTATTTTTTCTAAAAATTTATGTTCTTTATTTTCAAAGCCCTCATCGTGTGTATTGCCAATATTGGTAAGTATGCCAATGGTGGGTTGAATTATTTTTTCTAACTTATCCATTTCGTTATAAGTAGAAATGCCTGCTTCGAAAATGCCTAAATTGTGTGTAGAATTTATTTGCCAAATACTTAAAGGCACTCCAATTTGTGAATTATAACTTCTTGGGCTTCGTACAATATTGTAATCGTTTTGTAATAATAAATTCAGCCATTCTTTTACAATGGTTTTTCCATTGCTTCCTGTAATACCAATAACCTGCAATGTTTCAAATTGTTTTCTGTGTGCTATTGCAATATTTTGTAAAGCAATTAATGAGTTGGCTACTTTTAAAAAATTAGCATCAGGAAAAGCAGTTGTATCAATGTTTTCATCAATTACAAAATTTCTTAACCCACGTTCATACACTTCTGCAATAAACGTATGTCCATTTCTACTGTGTGTATGTAAAGCAAAAAATAAAGAGGTAGAAGGGAAAGTTATTTTTCTGCTATCAATAATTAAGTACTCAATATTTACCTCTTGCTTTATTACAGCAGTAGCTTGTATAAGCTTGGCAATATGTTGTATGGTATAACTCATTTAAAAAATTAGGCAGTAAATTTTTTCTTTCGTACAAAGGCATATAAAAAACCATAAAGAGCTATGAGTACAACAGGCAACCCAATATTGATAAATTGCCAAAATGTTTTTTCCTCTTCTACTTTTGTGGTATTGAGTAATCTTAAAACCTGTTCTTTATTTCTGGCTTGTATAATGCTTTCTTTATTGGTTAAATATTCCAAACAATTTAAAAGAAACTCTCTGTTGGCAAACTGATATTCATACTGCGAACCTAAGGTATATAAATTCATACCCATTGGCAAGGGTCCATATTTTTGGCTTGCATCGTTTAGCACAAAATCTCCATCTGATGCAATAATTATTTTTCCATCTATATTGCTTTCAGGCAAATAACTTAAGCCTTTGGCTTGCATAGAATCTTTTATTTCTTGTGCTATTCTGTTTTTATATAATGAAGAAAATTTGCCTTCTAATAAAACTGCAACAGGTATATTATTTTGTTTAAACATTGCATCTTCTGGGGCGTTTTTATTTTCATTTAAACTAATAATGGCAGGCGTACCTATTGTTCTTGCATTGTGAGATGATGATAGTAAAATGGTTTTGGTAATTCCTTCTGCTTTTACGGTATCTATTGAGTTTACAAATTTTCCTGCCACCAATCCTAAGTTTTTATTAATGGTATGATTGTTTTTACTTTCAAATAAGGGGTAGTAATTCCAATGTAAAAATTCGTACTGAGGTTTTTCTTTTGTACCACCTACAGCAAAAGGCATAAAATCGCATTGCAAATCCATAACCAAATCTGTGTTGATGCGAACGCCATATTTAAAAAACAAGTCTGTTAAATTCAGGTTTCTGTCGTAAGCAACTAATTCAGGTTTAAAGTTTAAGCTGTCTTGCTCTGCATGTAAGTTATCTATAAAACAAAGAATTTTTCCTCCACGCATTAAAAATTGATCCATCTTTAATTTTTCATCTTCTGTAAATTGTAATGCAGGTTTTACAATCATCAACACTTTAAAAGTATCTGGAATAAAGGCTCTTTTGTTAATATCAAAAGTAAAGAGGTTGTAATCTTTTTGTATGGTTTGCAGTAAATCGTAAGTTCTAATATCTGTAGGTTCACCATTGCCATAAGAGTAAGCTATCATAGGCTTATCAGGAAAAACAAAATGATTAAATGCTTTTAAAAATTTGTATTCCATCATGGCTTCTGCATTGTTAATTTCGTCTTGCGAAATCATTCTGCTATTGCCACTATACAAGCTAATTAATTGCTCATGGTTTTTATATTTTACCCATACATAAGGAAAAATAACTTTGCTCTCCTGCCCTTGTTTTACTTGTACTGTAAGGTTGATGGGTGTTGCACCCATTGCCACTAAAGTATCTTGATAAAGTTTGTTGGCATCATCCATTTCATTATCTGGAGAGATGAAACGAAATTTAATTTTTGAGTTGCTTTTATCTCTTAAGATTTGCAAAAAATCGTTAGTAGTATTGGCTAATTTTTGAAAGCCAGCAGGAATATTTCCTTTTAAAAAAACAGTTATTTCTACTTCATCATCTAAGTGTTTTAAAATATCTTTTGTGGCTTTGCTTATGGTGTATCTTTTTTCTTTGGTTAAATCAAATTTAGTGTGGGCAAGGCTTGCCAAAATATTTACCATTGCAAATACCACTAAAGCAAAAAGCCAATTTAATTTATGTTGTAATAATTTTTTCATTTTTATTTTTTTACAACATGGTTTAATGAAATGTTACGAACTGTAATAAATAATAACAAGAAAATGGTACTTATAAAATACACCACATCTCTTGTATCTATTACGCCTTTGCTAATGCTGCTGTAATGAAAATCTATGCCTGCCATTTCTAAATAATAATCAACACCACCACTTAATTGAGATAATTTACTGATTGCATTAAAGCCATAATACAATAATGCACAAGCAATAAGGCTAACAATAAATGCCACTACAGAATTATTGGTAAAACTTCCTGCACAAATGCCAATAGCAGTAAAAACGGCTGCTAAGAAAAACAAACCCAAATAAGCACCTATGGTTGCTGCCATATCCAAGCCTTCGCCGACTGCTAATTGCTGCATAGAAATTATGTAAACAAGCGTAGGCAACAATGCCATAAAAACTACTAATAAATTTCCAAAATATTTTCCTGCAACTATTTGCCAAGAGGTAAGAGGCAGTGTTTTCAATACTTCGAAAGTGCCAGATTTAAACTCATCTGATAAGCTACGCATGGTAACAGCAGGAATTAATAACAATAAAATCCAGGGAGCTAACTGAAAAAATTTTTCGAGAGTGGCATAACCAAAAGAAAAAATATTTCCTTCAAACACAAATAATACCAAACCATTTACAACTAAAAAAACTGCTATAATAATGTAAGCAGTAAGGTTGCTAAAAAATTGTTGCCATTCTTTTTTACAAATCATCCACATAGGGCGTAAAACTAAATGATAAAAAGCAAAAGAAAATAAAAAGAAGTGTTTTTATAAAAGGTAAAGCAATTATTTTATTGCATAGTAAATGCTTTTTTACTTTATAACTTTTTTTGCTACAATAATCATTCTTGGCGATTTTTTAATATCAAAATTGCTTAGTTTATAATCGCCAAAAACTTCTTGTACTTGCATGTGTTGGTAAGAAAGCATTTCAGTAAAATCGCCTAAAGAAAATTTTGCAATTTTTTCGGTATATAAATGTTTAGGTGTAAAATTATTATTGTCTGTTATTTGAATTTGTTTGTAAAAATGTGTTTCATCGTGCCAGCGAGTAATGTGAAATTCTGTGTCATCAATTTTAGTAGTGGTTGTAGGTTGTAAAGTCTCTTCGGTGTAATGAACATTCAAATAATCAATTACAAAAATGCCATTGGGTTTTAAACATTGGGCTATTGTTCGTATAGCATTGTCATGCTCTCTTTTTGTTTTAAAATACCCAAAGCTTGTAAAAAAATTAAAAGCATAATCAAAATAATTTACCCAAAAAGGCAGCCTCATATCATGTTGATAAAAATGCAAATTTTCTTTTTCAAAATATTGTGCTTCTTCAATAGATGAAAAAGATAAATCAATACCTGTAACATCAAAACCCATTTCTGCCAAAGCAATACTGTGCCTTCCTTTGCCACAAGCTACATCAAGCATTTTGGTGTTTTTTATAGGCTTTAAATGCTGTATTAATGTACCAATAAATGCAAATGCCTCCGATTCGTCTCTATGTTGATAAAGTTGATGATAGTATGGCGATGAAAACCAATCTTTAAACCAATTTTGATTACTCATATACACTTCTTTGTAAAGTGCAAAAGTAATGATGTGTAGAGAATAGGTAGGAATATATTGCTTCTATTTTATTACATTCGCACCCTTAAATAAAAAGTTGTAATGGCATTAATAAAAAGCATTTCTGGAATTAGAGGAACTATAGGAGGCAAGCCTAATGAAACTTTAAGCCCTTTAGATATTGTACGTTTTACAGCAGCTTATGGCACTTGGTTATTGCAACAAAAAACTACTGAAAAAATAAAAGTTGTTATAGGAAGAGATGGAAGAATAAGTGGTGCAATGGTGCAAAGTATAGTTAGCAATACATTAATGGCATTGGGTATTGATGTTATTGATGTTGGTTTAAGCACTACACCAACAGTAGAAATGGCTGTTGTATTTCATCAAGCCAATGGTGGTATAATAATTACTGCAAGTCATAATCCTAAAGAGTGGAATGCTTTAAAATTATTAAACCACAAAGGAGAGTTTATTAGTGCTAATGATGGTGCTACTGTTTTAGATATTGCTACTCAAGAGCAGTTTAATTTTGCTACTGTAGAAAAATTAGGCAATTATGTTGTAGATGAAACTGCTTTGAACAAACATATTGAGGCTGTTGTTAATTATCCTTTGGTAAATGTTGCTGCTATAAAAAAAGCAAAGTTTAAAATTGTAATAGATGCTATAAATAGTAGTGGTGCATTTGCTGTACCTGCTTTATTAAAAGCATTAGGTGTTGCTGTAAAAGATATTATTGTTTTGAATGAAGAAGTAAATGGAAAATTTGCTCATAATCCCGAACCATTACCTCAACATCTTACAGAATTGTGTAACACGGTTACTAAGCAAAATGCTCATATAGGAATTGCTGTAGATCCTGATGTAGATAGGCTTTGCTTTGTTTGCGAAGATGGAACTTTATTTGGAGAAGAATATACTTTAGTTGCTGTTGCAGATTATGTTTTACAACATCGTAAAGGCAATACTGTAAGCAATATGAGTAGCACCAGAGCGTTGAAAGATGTTACAGAAAAACATGGTGGCTCTTATTTTCCCAGTGCAGTAGGAGAAGTAAATGTGGTAACTAAAATGAAGGAAGTAAATGCTGTAATTGGAGGAGAAGGTAATGGAGGAATTATTGTTCCTGATTTGCATTATGGTCGTGATGCACTTATTGGCATTGCTTTGTTTTTAACACATTTAGCCAATGAGAAAAAAAGTGCAAGACAGTTAAGAAATACTTATCCTGATTATTACATCAGTAAAAATAAAATTGATTTAAACAATGGTATTGATGTACAAACTATTTTTTCTGAAATAAAAAAGAAGTATAAAAAATATCCTATCAATACCGAAGATGGCTTAAAAATTGACTTTGAAAACGATTGGGTTCATTTGCGTACAAGCAATACAGAGCCTATTATTCGTATTTATAGTGAAAGCAATTTTGATATTACAGCAGAAAATATAGCCAAGAAAATTATGCAGGATATTAAAGAACTAATGTAATAGTTTTGGTACATTATATAAGCCAATAGCATGAAAGTTATACCACTATCTGAAGGCAGTTTTACCATAGATAAAACAAAAATTTTTGTTCCCTTTGATGTAGAAAAAGATGATTTACAAAAACGTCCAATAGGTAGCTTATTGGTAGAGGTACAACCCTTTTGTGTTATAACCAACAACGATATTTTATTAATTGATACTGGCTTAGGATTTAGCATTAACAATGAACCACAAATTTATGCCAATTTACAAGCCAATAATATTCAGCCTCATCAAATAACAAAAGTATTGCTTAGCCATTTGCATAAAGATCATGCAGGAGGTATAAGTTTCAGAAACAATATTGGTCATTATAATCTTGCATTTCCCAATGCTACTTATTATGTACAAAAGCAAGAGTTTGATTTTGCAATGAATACAGGATTTCCTTCTTTTATTACAGATGAGTTTGCTATTTTATACAACCATCCAAATGTTGTTTGGCTTAATGGTAATGGGGTAATTGATAATTATATTCATTATGTTATTACAGGAGCTCACAGCCCTTATCACCAAGTATTTTTTATAAAAGAAAATAACGAAACTATTTTTTTTGGTGGCGATGATGCTCCACAATTACAACAAATGAAAAGTAAATTTATTGCCAAGTACGATAATGATGGTAAAAAAAGTATGCAACTAAGGCAAGAATGGTGGCAAAAAGGAAACGATGAAAATTGGAAATTTCTTTTTTACCATGATATAAAAAAGCCTGTATTTCAAAAACAGGCTTAGTAATTATTTTCAATAAAAAATAATTGGTTTATAAGTTTTCTATAATTCCTGCAATGCCTTGCCCACCACCAACACAAGCTGTTACTAAACCATATTTTTTATTCAATCTTTTCATGTCGTTTAAAATTTGAATGGTAAGTTTTGCACCTGTACAGCCCAAAGGATGCCCTAAAGCAATAGCACCACCATTAATGTTTACAATATCTTTATTTAATCCTAAACTATTTATTACAGCAACACTTTGCGAAGCAAATGCTTCGTTTAATTCTATCAAATCTATATCTTGTAAATTCATGTTGGCTTGCTTTAAAACCTTTGGTACAGCAGCAACAGGACCAATACCCATAATTCTTGGATGTACACCAGCACTTGCACAATTTACCAACCTGCCTATTGGTTTTAAATTTAATTCGTTTACCATTCGTTCACTCATAACAATTACAAATGCAGCACCATCGCTTGTTTGAGAGCTATTACCAGCAGTAACAGTTCCTCCTTGTGCAAAAGCAGGTTTTAATTTTGCTAAGCCTTCAATAGTAGTATCAGCCCTTAAACCTTCATCAGTATCTACAACATAATTACGCACTGCTTTTTTTCCTTTTTCGTTTATAAAAGTTTCTTCAACTGTAATGGGTAAAATACCAGATTTAAAATAACCTTCTTGTATAGCTATAGCTGCTTTACGATGTGAGTGATAGGCAAATTCATCTTGTTGTTCACGACTTACACTATATTCTTTTGCTACAGCTTCAGCAGTAAGCCCCATGCTTAAATAATAATCTGGTTCATCTTTTGCAATATTGTAAGAAGGAACAGTTTTCCAGCCTGCTGTTGGTACTAAACTCATGCTTTCTGTTCCACCAGCAATAATACATTCAGCCATTCCAGATCTAATTTTTGCTGTTGCCATGGCAATGCTTTCCAAGCCACTTGCACAATAACGATTTATAGTTATTCCTGCAACTTCAATACCTAATGCTTTTGCTGCAATTATTCTTCCAAATTGCAAACCTTGTTCTGCTTCTGGTACAGCATTACCAACAATTACATCATCAATTCTGTTAGCTTCTAATTGTGGTATTGAGGCTTTTAATGCTTTTATAACTTCTACAGCTAAATCATCTGGACGATAAAATCTAAAACCTCCTTTTTTACTTTTTCCTACGGCTGTTCTGTATCCTGCTACAATATATGCTTCTTGCATAGCTTTACATTTTAAACATCAAATGTAAGAAAAGTTGTTTATGCAACCAATATTTTTTCAGCAAAAGGTTTTTATACTTTTTGCAGAAAAACAACTAAAGCAAATATTTTTTTGAAGATAGAAAAAGATGATGTGCATTAATACAAATCGTCCAATTTCATTTTTAAATATTTTAATACACTACGATGAGTACTGTATAAACTTATTGCTATACCAATTAAAAACATTCCACCAAATAAAGTAAGTGTCAGTTTTAAATCACGTATTTTTTTAAGTTCAGGAAAATAACTTTCAGCCCAAAGAATTAAAGCAAATAATAATGCCACAGCAATTGCACTGCTAATTAATCCATTTAATACAGCTCTTATGTTCATTGGTCTTGCTATAAAGCCTCTTGTAGCACCCACCATTTGCATTGTTTTTACTAAAAATCTATTGCTAAACATCGCAAGTTTTATGGTATTATCTATACTAATAATTACAATAATACCCAGTATAATAGCTATAACTAAAATAATTAAACCAATTTGTTTTGCTTTTGCATCAAGGTTATTAACCAATACAGGAGGATAATTTACTTCAGTAACCTGATCTTGAAAAGCAGTGGTAATACTTTTTTGAATGGCAGCCAAACTATCTTTATTTACATAATCTGCTTTAGCAAAAAAATCTATACTTTCTGGTAAAGGATTTACATCTAAAAACTGAGCCCAATCTTCATTGTTTTCTGCATTCCATATTTTTTTAGCCTCCTCTTTATTGATATATTTTACATCTTTGGCATAAGGTTGATTGGTTATAAACTGTTGTATTGCTCCAATACTATCCTTATTCATAGTGCGTAAATACACACTAATTTTTACATCTTCCTTAAAGGTTTTTGTTAGTTCTTTACTATTCAAAAACATCCAACCTACAATACCCATCATAAGTAATACCAATGCCACCCCTACAATGCTATAAATATAGCTGGGACGACCACGTTTTAAAGATCCTTTTGCTGATGCTGACATGATAATTTTTTAAGATTTACAACTCGTACAAATGTATGCAAACACTTACATTTGCCACTATTAAACGAAAAAGTGTGCATAAAGATTATGAAAGAAAAAGGTTTTGCAGGTTAAAGTTTTGTTAGAGTACTTTTTTGTACCTCTTAATTCAATCTTTCTACTTTAAGCACAAATTATTTAGTTGTAAAATAAAGCAAGTTGCTTAGTTATGGATTATAAGTTTCGAGAATTAGAGCCTAAGTGGAGAAATTATTGGAAAGATAATAAAGTATATGCTGTAAGCAATAACAGCACTAAACCTAAATATTATGTGTTGGATATGTTTCCTTATCCCAGTGGTGCAGGCTTACATGTTGGTCATCCTTTAGGATACATTGCAAGCGATATTTATGCAAGGTATAAAAGGCTGAAAGGCTTTAATGTACTGCATCCTATGGGGTTTGATAGTTTTGGTTTACCTGCTGAACAATATGCTTTAGAAACAGGTCAGCATCCTGCTGTAACAACCCAAAAAAACATTGCCACTTTTAAAAATCAGTTAGATAAAATTGGTTTTTGTTACGATTGGGAGCGTGAAATAAAAACTTGTAATCCTGATTATTACAAATGGACTCAGAAAATATTTCTTGAACTTTTCAATAGCTATTACTGCAACTTTCAAAAAAAAGCAAAACCTATTGCAGCACTCATAGAAATATACGAAACAAAAGGTTCAGCCCATTTTACAGCAGCAGAATGGAATAATTTTTCAACTGCCGAAAAAGAAGAATGGTTGATGAAAAGCCGTTTGGCATACAGTAGCTATGGCGAAGTAAATTGGTGCGAAGCTTTAGGCACTGTATTAGCCAATGATGAAGTAGTAAATGGTGTAAGTGAACGTGGCGGGCATCCTGTTATTAAAAAGAAAATGAGGCAATGGTATTTACGCATTACTGCCTATGCTGACAGATTGTTGGAAGGTTTGGAAAAAGTAGATTTCAGCGAAAGCATGAAAGAAATGCAACGCAACTGGATTGGCAAAAGTGAGGGAGCGGAGGTTGAGTTTACTCTGTTGACTTCACCCCAACCCCTCTCAAAAGGAGAGGGGCAAAGCACTACCCCAAACTATCAAAATTCTACTCCCGGCTATGTAACTACAACTATTGAACAATGGAAGGTTTTATCAGATTTTGCTAAACAAAACAGAAAGAATGCTACAGCTGCAGAAGATGCTTTGTGGCAAGAAATTAGAAACAGAAAAATTAAAAATTTTAAATTCAGAAGACAACACCCTATTGCAGGTTTTATTCCTGACTTTGTTTGTTTGGAACAAAAGCTAATTGTTGAAATTGATGTTGAATATCATAATACAGAAGAACAGAAAATATATGATGAAGCAAGAGAACAGTGGTTAAAAGAACATAGTTACAAATTAATACGATTTACTAATGAAGAGATTTTGACCAATATGCCCAATGTATTACAGCAGTTGGACAAAGCCCTCTCCTTTGGAGAGGGTAGGGTGAGGGTTTACACCACACGACCAGACACCATTTTTGGTGTAGATTTTATGGTTATTGCTCCTGAACATGAAATTATTGAAAGCATTACTACTACTGAACAAAAACAAGAAGTAGAAAAATATATTACTTATGTAAAAAGCAGAAGCGATAGAGAACGCCAAGCTGAAAAAAATATAACAGGTGTATTTACAGGAGCTTATGCAGTAAACCCTTTTAATGGCAAACAAATTCCTATATGGATAAGCGAATATGTATTAGCAGGTTATGGCACTGGTGCTATAATGGCTGTGCCTTGTGGCGATGAACGTGATTTTAAATTTGCTCAACATTTTAATATTCCTATCACGAATATTATTGGCGAACATTTTAATGGCAAAAATGCCAACCCTACTAAAGAAGCAGTTTTAGAAAACAGTGGCTTTTTAACAGGCTTACCCATGAAAGAAGCTATTGATGTAGCTATAAATAAAATTGAAGAATTAGAAATTGGTATAAGGAAAGTAAACTACAAAATGAGAGATGCAGGTTTTAGTCGTCAGCGTTATTGGGGCGAACCTTTTCCTATTATTTGGAAAGATGGAATTGCTACACCTCTTGATAAAAACGAATTACCGTTAGAATTACCTCATGTAGAAAAATATAGTCCTGCTCCTGGTGGTGAAGGTCCTTTAGCCAATATTACAGCATGGATAAATACACCTGATGGCAAAAGAGAATCTTCTACCATGCCGGGTTATGCTGGTTCTTCATGGTATTTTTTACGTTATGCAGACCCAAAGAATGATAAAGAGTTTGCAAGCAGACAGGCAACAGATTATTGGAACAGTGTTGATTTATACATTGGTGGTACAGAACATGCTGTTGGACATTTATTGTACAGCCGTATGTGGACAAAAGTGTTGTACGACTTAGGTTTCATAAGCTTTGATGAGCCTTTTAAAAAGTTGTTGAATCAAGGAATGATACAAGGAAGTAGCAGGTTTGTGTATAGA
>JAIXLB010000020.1:0-68265 GCA_026931905.1 Chitinophagales bacterium | reverse complement strand
CAAATACATCTGCGGAGCAGAAGTAGAAAAAATGTCCAAGTCTAAATACAACACAGTTAATCCTGATGATTTATGTGAACAATACGGTGCAGACACTTTTAGAATGTATGAAATGTTTTTAGGTCCTATAGAACAAAGCAAACCATGGGATACCAAAGGCATTGAAGGTGTACATCGTTTCCTAAAAAAACTATGGCGTTTGTTTTATAGCGAAGGCACTTATAACAATGGACAAGCTATTGATGGAAAACCTATATGGACAAACGATACACCAACTCCAGAAGAACTAAAAGTGTTGCACAAAACCATCAAAAAAATTGATGACGACACCGAACGTTTTTCCTACAATACAGCAGTAAGTGCTTTTATGGTTTGTATCAATGAACTGCACGATTTAAAGTGTAATAAAAAAGAAATTTTAGAGCAAATACTTATTCTTCTTACGCCTTATGCCCCTCATATTGCAGAGGAGTTATGGCATGTATTAGGTAATACAACAACTATTTTAGATGCAGTTTATCCCATGTACAATCCATCGCTTACAATAGAAAATAATAAGGAATATCCTATAAGCATTAATGGTAAAATGCGTACCACTATTAACTTTCCTTTAGATGCTGAACAAAAAGATATTGACCCAGTTGTATTAGAAAATGAAATTGTAAAAAAGTGGTTAGAAGGTAAGCAACCTAAAAAAATAATTTTTGTAAAAAATAAAATGATAAATGTAGTTGTTTAGCATTTTTTATACTACTTAATTATTACTTCGTTTTATTGTTTTTGCTTTTCCGTTTAATTAAAAATTTTGAATACTAAATTCATTTATATTGCAACTCTAAAAAAACCCATATGTACAAAAAAATTATTTTACCGACACTTATTCTATTTATTACCACTTGCGTTAGTGCTCAGTCAAACTTTAGTAGTTTAAAAGGGTTAAAAATTACCAAGATTTCTAAAAGTACTGTAAAATCATTTACTGAAATGATGGGTCAGGAAATAGAAAATAATCAAACTACATCAACAACAACTGAGATAAATATATTAGAAGGAAATGAAAAAGAAATGAAAGCAGAAGATAGAACGAAGAAAATGAAATTTACTATGGAAATAATGGGTGAAAAGGTAGAGTATGATTCTGAAAACGATAACAATAGTGGAGAAATGGCTAAAATGGGCGATGCCATTGATAAACCTACAACTTATACTATTAATACACAAGGATTGGTAACAAATGTAAAATATGACCCCGTTTATGAAAAAGAAATTAAAGAAAATGGAGGAGGAGGGTTAGATGCTATTGTAAAAGGAACCCCAGCACCATTCATGTTAGTATTACCTCAAGGAGCAACTATAGGTACAACATGGAAAGCAACTTATAAAATGGATATGGGTAAATCTAAAAATACTTACACTATAAAATCTATTGAAAATGGTATTGCTACTGTAGAAATTTTATATGAAACAGAAACCAGCAAAACCACAGAAACCAATGGTATGGATATGAAAATGAATCTTACAGGAAAAGTAACTGGTACTATTTTAGTTGATGTAAAAACCAACTTGATAAAAAGCAGCAAAACATTTAGTATGCAAAAAGGCGAGTTAGAAATAATGGGCAACACTGCACCAATGGAAATTACAACAACAGAAGAAGAAATATATAGCTGGTAATAGCTATTAGCTATTTACTTCCCAAATTTCAATACCATTCTGCTTTTAAAAACAGAATGGTATTGAATAAAAAGGGTTACTTTTTTAAAGAGTCTCTTATTTCCATTAATAATTTATCTGTAGTTGAAGGCTCTGGTGGTGCAGCAGGTGCTTCTTCTTGTTTTTTCTTCATTCTGTTGATGGCTTTAATAACCATAAACATTACAAAAGCCACAATAATAAACTCAATAGTTACAGAAATAAAAGTGCCATATTTTATAGCTACCTCTTCTGTTCCAGCAACTTTATCTGCATCTTTCAATACTAATTTCCAATCAGATAAATCTTTACCCTGAATCATTCCAACTAAGGGCATTACCATTCCATTAATAAACGCCCCTGTAACTTTTGTAAAAGCAGCACCCATAACAAAACCAACTGCTAAATCAATTAGGCTGCCTTTCATGGCAAATTCCTTAAACTCTTTCATCATTCCCATAAGTGTATAGTTTTTAAATTTTTAAAAATTGATACCAAATTTAATTAACTGATTCAAAACCATAAATATTTTTTTAAAATTATGTTTTTGTTTGTTGATGTATATTATTGGTTATGGAGTTATTTTCTTCCCTGTGATAAATATAAGTAGGTTCTTCTGTTTTAAAAACTTCAATACCTGCTTGTTGTAGTTTTTCAATAAAATTTGTATCACTACCCAAAGGCAAATAATTAAAATATCCAACGCTTTTAAACAATTCTTTTTTTATAAAATAAGTTCCTCCAACATAGCAATTTGCAATATTGATAAGTTTAGAATAATTAAAACAATCTGGCACAAATTGATTACCCAAAACTGTAACTCCACCATGCAAAAACTGTATAGCTTTGTTTTGTAATAAAATATTTTTTCTACTTTCTAAATGATTGCTTTTGTATTCATCGTCAGAATCTAAAAAGGTTACATAAATGCCTTTAGATAGTTCAATAGCCTTGTTCTTTGCTGCAACTGCACCAACATGTTCTAATTTAAAATATTGCACCCTTTTATCTTTCTTTAAATATGCTTGAATACAGTTTTGTGTGTTATCTGTACTGCCATCATCTACAATAATTGCTTCCCAGTTTTTTTCAGTTTGATTCATTAAAGATTGTATGGCTCTCAACAATAAGCTGGCTCTGTTATAAGTAGTAATAATTACCGAAAAAAAGGGTTGTTCTAATTTATTTTTATGTGCCATTATTTCTTTTAGTCTTAAGTTAGATGAAGAAAATAAATTTATAGAACACGAATACTCTTGAAAAGAAAATTTTATGGTTAGAATTTTTTTTTAAATAACAGCCACCTATATTTGCACCCCTAACAAAAATTTCGGGAGGTAGTTCAGCCCGGTAGAATACCTGGTTTGGGACCAGGGGGTCGCAGGTTCGAATCCTGTCCTCCCGACTTTCGCAAAAAAAGTTCACTTAAATCAAGTGAACTTTTTTTATAAAATAAAAATTAATTTTCTACAATTTCCCAAACTTCTTTCCCTCTTAATAATTTATCCAAATTTCCTTTTCCTCTTTTTTCTATTGCTTCCTGAATTTGATAAGCCATTACATCTTCATAACAAGGTCTATCTATATCATAAAATACACCAAATGGTCGAGGAAGATGCCCTTCCAAATTAGGGTTATCAAACATTCTCACTAAAATTTGTGCTTTGTAAAAATCTTTTTCATCATGTACCCATACATCATCAATGCTTGCTCCTTCATCAAGGTTCACTATTACGGGTTTAAAACCATCTAACTTAATGCCTTTATTTTGCGTTGCTCCAAAAAGCAATGGTTTTCCTTGTTCTACAAATAAAGTATTATCTGCTTTAGTTGCTTTTTCTGTAAATAATTCAAAAGTGCCATCATTAAAAATATTGCAGTTCTGATAAATTTCTACAAAAGAAGTTCCTTTGTGTTGATGACTTCTGGTAAGTGTAGTTTGCAAATGCTTAGGATCTCTATCCATACTTCTTGCAACAAAAGAAGCATCAGCACCCATAGCTAAAGCCAAAGGATTAAAAGGATGATCTATACTACCCCATGGTGTACTTTTGGTAACTTTATTTTCTTCCGATGTTGGAGAATATTGTCCTTTCGTTAATCCATAAATTTGATTATTAAACAATAAAAAATTTACATCAAAATTTCTTCTAAGCATGTGTATGGTATGATTTCCTCCAATACTTAATCCATCGCCATCGCCACTAATTATCCAAACACTCAACTCTGGTCTGCTTGCTTTTAATCCACTTGCAATAGCAGTTGCCCTACCATGAATAGAGTGTATGCCATAAGTGTTCATATAATAAGGAAATCTTGATGAGCAGCCGATACCACTTATAAAAACAATATTTTCTTTAGGTACACCTATACTGGGCATTACTTTTTGTGCTTGAGCCAAAATGGAATAATCGCCACAGCCAGGGCACCAACGAACATCTTGGTTGGTAGCATAATCTTTGGCTGTAAGTGTAGTTGTATCTGTTGCTGTGCTCATAATATAATAGTTTATAAATACTTAAAATCTATGTAATACAAAGGTATAGAGTAGTAGCATTAAAAAGAAAAAGTCAATACAAAGTTCTGGGTTTTTGGTACATCTGCTTTTTGGAATAAGGAATTAATGTGTTTCTAAAAGCAAAAATGGAGTGTTTAAAAAGCATTTTCTATTAAAGCAAAGGAATAATTTTCTCAAAATTCCAAACTTCAATTTCTACTATTCACAAACATACCCCTATCTTTGCCGCAAATTTTGAAAAGGACATGATGTCAAGAAGCATGAAATCTTTGCTGGTGTTGGCTTTTAGCCTTTTAACCTTATTGTTTTCGAGCCAATCATTTGCTAACAATCAAGCAGATACTACTGTAAATAAAGCTACAGAACAAGAACAAGTTACTGGATCGGAAAATAATCATAACGGAGAAGAAAAATTTAATGTATCAAAAACTATTCTTGAACACATAAGAAACGATTATAGTTGGCACTTATGGGGGCATACTTCAATTCCTTTACCTGTAATTTTATATTCTGATAAAGGATTGGAAGTTTTTTCATCTTCTAAGTTAAGCAATGAACATCATGAACCTGTTATTTATCAAGGAAATTATGCTTATAAAAATATAGATGGAAAAATAAAAGTGGTAAATGAAGATGGTACAGTAAATCAAGAATTAAATAAAAAAGTGTGGGATTTTTCTTTTACAAAAAATGTAGCTGCTTTATTTATTTCAATTATTTTATTATGTGCAATATTTATTACTGCTGCAAGTGCTTATAAAAAAAGAGGTGTTACATCTGCACCAAAAGGCTTACAATCATTCATGGAGCCTGTTGTATTATTTATGAGAGATGAAGTTGTAAAACCTGCTATTGGACATAAATACAACAAATACTTACCTTTTATTTTAACTATTTTCTTTATCATATTAATCAATAATTTATTAGGGTTAGTGCCGTTTTTTCCAGGTGGTGCTAATGTGAGTGGCAATATAGCTTTTACCATGACATTGGCTATTTTTGTTTTCATTGTAGTAAACTTAAATGGCAATAAAAGTTATTGGGAGCATATTTTTTGGATGCCTGGTATGCACTGGAGTATGAAAATATTCTTAGCCCCTATTGAATTATTAGGAGTGTTCATTAAGCCTATTTCATTGTTTATACGTTTGTTTGCAAACATGACAGCAGGACACATTCTTGTATTAAGTTTAATTTGTTTAATATTTATATTCAAAAGTATTTTCACTTCTATAGTAGCAGTTCCTTTTGCAGTATTTATTGGTTTAATTGAAGTATTGGTAGCCTTTATTCAGGCTTTCATATTTGCAATGTTAAGTTCAATGTATATAGGAATGGCAATAGAAGAACATCACCATCATGGGGATCACGAACCTCACTATAATGAAGGAGATGAAGCTTAAAATTTTTATTTTTTAACCATTAAAAACAAACAAACATGGTATTAGGTGCAGTTGTAGGTAGCGTAGCAGCCATTGGTGCAGGTTTAGCAGCAATAGGTGCAGGTATTGGTATTGGCCAAATTGGTAAAGGTGCCGTAGAAGGTATTTCTCGCCAACCTGAAGCTTCGAACGACATTCGTGCAAACATGATTATTGCAGCAGCTTTCGTTGAGGCAGTATCATTATTTGCTGTGGTAGTAGCCCTTTTAGGAAACGGTTAATCTACACACAAAAATCTACAGGCTCAATGCACAGGGCAAAGAGCCTGTTTTTTAAAAAAATAATATTTTCTTGAAAGAAAAATAATTATACAATATGTATTTATTAGAAATAAATCCTTTAGTACTTCCTGATATTGGCTTAGTGTTTTGGAACACCATTGCTTTTATTATTTTATTTGTAGTATTAAAAAAGATGGCATGGAAGCCAATGTTAAAAGCTATTCATGATCGTGAATCTGGAATAGAAGAAGCATTGAGTAAAGCCGAAAAAATGAAAGCAGAAATGACTGCTTTGGCAAATGAAAATGAAGCTTTATTACACAAAGCAAGAGAAGAAAGAGCTGTTCTAATTAAAGAAGCCAAAGAGCAGTCAGATAGAATGATTGCAGAAGCAAAAGAAAAAGCAAAAAGCGAATATGATAGAATAGTTGCTGATGCTCAGGTTGCTATCAATCAACAAAAAAATGCAGCATTAACTGATGTAAAAAATCAAGTGGGTGCCTTAGTTATTGAAGTAAGTGAGAAAATTTTAAGAAAAGAATTATCTAACAAAGCAGAGCAAGAAAATTATATAAAACAATTAGCCGAAGACGTTAAGTTGAATTAATAATTACGAATTATAAGTTGCGAATTGAAAAATATTCTTTTATAATTCAAAATTCATAATTAAAAAATGCATAATCCACGTTTAGCACATAGATACGCCAAAAGTTTAATGGATTTATCCATAGAAAAAAATCAGTTGGATGTAGTGTATAATGATATGAAATATGTAGAGGCTTTATGTTCGCAAAGTCGTGAATTTAGAAACCTTTTAAAAAGCCCTATTATAAATGCTGATAAGAAAAGAAGTATTATAAATGCTGTAACAGAAGGCAAAGTAAGCGAATTAACAAAGTTATTTTATCATCTTTTAGTAAATAAAGGACGAGAAAGCAATTTACACGAAATAGCCAATGCTTTTATAGAAGAATACAATGCACTAAAAGATATTCATAAAGTAGTATTAACCACTGCTGTAGCTATAAGCCCAGAAACAGTAAATGCAATAGCAGAAAGAATTAAAAACGAAAGAGGCGTAAAAAGCATAGAAATGGAAACAATAGTTGATGAAAAAATTATTGGAGGCTTCATTTTAGAATTTGATAATAACTTGGTAGATGCAAGTATTACAAGAGATTTGAGAGATGTAAAAAAACAATTTGCAAAAAATATTTACATTTCTGAAATAAGATAAACATTAAAAACTTATAATTAAGAATATATGGTAAACATTAAACCTGATGAAATATCAGCCATATTAAGGCAACAACTTAGCAACTTTAATGCAAGTGCAGATTTAGAAGAAGTAGGTACTGTACTTCAAGTAGGTGATGGTATTGCTCGTGTATATGGTTTAAACAATGTGCGTAGTGGTGAGCTTGTAGAATTTGAAAATGGAATTCGTGCTATTGCTTTAAACTTAGAAGAAGACAATGTAGGTGTGGTATTAATGGGAGAAAGCACTGAAATTAAGGAAGGAGCAAGAGTACGCCGTACAGGACAAATTGCTTCTATTAAAGTAGGTGAAGGTGTAGTAGGTCGTGTAATAAATACTTTAGGAGAGCCTATTGATGGCAAGGGTCCTATAAAAGGAGAGTTATACGAAATGCCATTAGAGCGTAAAGCTCCAGGGGTAATTTATCGTGAACCCGTAACTGAACCTTTACAAACAGGAATTAAAGCTATTGACGCTATGATTCCTATTGGTCGTGGACAACGTGAATTAATTATTGGCGACAGACAAACAGGTAAAACTGCTATTGCTATTGATACAATTATTAATCAAAAAGAATTTTTTGATGCTGGCAAACCAGTATATTGTATATATGTAGCTATTGGACAAAAAGCAAGTACAGTAGCAGGTGTAATGAAAACCTTATCAGATAATGGTGCTATGGCTTATACAACAATAGTTGCAGCTTCTGCATCAGATCCTGCACCTCAGCAATTCTATGCACCTTTTGCTGGTGCTGCTATTGGAGAGTTTTTTAGAGATTCTGGTCGTCCGGCTTTAATTATTTATGACGATTTATCTAAACAAGCCGTTGCTTATCGTGAAGTTTCTTTATTATTAAGAAGACCTCCAGGACGTGAGGCTTATCCTGGTGATGTATTCTATTTACATAGTCGTTTATTAGAACGTGCTGCTAAAATTATTAAAAATGATGAGGTAGCTAAGAACATGAACGATTTACCAGAAAGTATGAAACACTTGGTAAAAGGTGGAGGAAGTTTAACAGCTTTACCAATTATTGAAACACAAGCAGGGGACGTTTCTGCTTACATTCCTACCAATGTAATTTCTATTACTGATGGACAAATTTTCTTAGAAGGAAACTTATTTAATGCTGGTATTCGTCCTGCTATTAACGTAGGTATTTCTGTAAGTCGTGTAGGTGGTAATGCACAAATTAAATCTATGAAAAAAGTAGCTGGTACTTTAAAATTAGACCAAGCATTAT
Source organism: Chitinophagales bacterium (assembly GCA_026931905.1). Classification (GTDB taxonomy): domain Bacteria; phylum Bacteroidota; class Bacteroidia; order Chitinophagales; family Chitinophagaceae; genus UBA1930. Next base: position 59,888 of record JAIXLB010000020.1, on the reverse strand, counting down.
ATCGTGAGTTAGAAGCCTTCTCTAAATTTGGTGGCGATTTAGATGCTGCTACTAAAAACGTAATTGATAAAGGTGCAAGAAATGTAGAAATTTTAAAACAAAATCAATACACACCTTTTGCAGTAGAAAAACAAATTGCCATTATTTACTTAGGAACACAAGGATTATTAAAAGAAGTTGCTGTAAAAAATGTAAAAGCATTTGAAGAAATGTTTTTAACTGAAATGCAAAATAAACTACCTGAAGTTTTAGCAGAATTTAAAAAAGGACAGTTGAACGAAGAAAGCTTAAAGAAAATGACAGATTTAGCAGCTACAATAATTCCTCAGTACAAATAAATTTTTCCAAATTTTTCCCAAAACAGTCTTGAATTTTCAAGACTGTTTTGTTTTTTATAAAATATTTTTTCTAAAATAATTATTAGAACATCAATACTCCATTTTTCTTAACTGCTTAGCATTAAACCAAGTTACAATTACAACCAACAATGTAACTGCACCTCCAAAAATAATAGATGGTCTAAGTCCTAACAATCTTGAAGCAATACCACTTTCCATTTGCCCCAATTCGTTGCTGCTATTTATAAACATTGAGTTTACAGAAGAAACCCTACCTCTCATTTCATCTGGTGTGGTAAGCTGTAAAATAGTACTTCTTACCAAAACACTTATACCATCAAAACAACCTGCCATTAGCAGTAACATAAAGGAAATAAAATAAAAATTACTTAATCCAAAAAGAATTATACAAAGCCCAAAACCACCCACAGCATACATCATAATTTTGCCTTGCTTTTTTCTTAAAGGAAATAAGGTAAGTGTAATGATAACAAGCATAGAACCCAAATCTGATGCACCATTGAGCCAACCAAAACCAATAGGACCAACACCCAAAACTTTACTTGCAAATTCTGGTATTAATGCAACTGCACCTCCAAACAATACAGCAAATAAATCCAACGATATAGCACCCAATAAAATTTTATTTTTAAAAACATACGTTAATCCTTCAATCATACTTTTTAAAGGGCGAACACTTTCATTAATATTTACTATAGGTTTTTTTGAAATTTTTGAAATAAAATAAATTGAAATTAAAACATAACCAAGAATAATAATAAACGTTGTATTTACACCAAACCAGGCAATAAAAAACCCTGCACTTGCATGTCCAACAATAGAAGCTGTTAAAAAAGTAGAAGAACTTAGGCTTGCAGCAAAATGTAAAATATTGCGTGGCACTAACTGAAAAATTATGGCATTATTTGCTGGTCCTATAAATGCTCTAATAATACCAGAAATAAAAATGATACTATAAAAACTGAATTCTATTGCTTTTACACTAAGATGTTTTTGAATAGATTGATTGGTAAAAAATATTAATCCTACAATACATAAAATATAAATAAACATACCATTTAGCATCATTGTACGTTTATCGCTTTTATCAATTTTATGCCCTGCATATAAAGCAAGAAAAAATACAGGTATAAACTCTGAAAGCCCTACCAAACCTATAGCAAAGGAGCTTTGGGTAATTTGAAAAAGTTCGTAAGCTACAACAGTTCCAACCATTCGCAAAGCCATGATGTATAGAAAACGAAATACAATAAATAATCTAAATTCTTTTTCTTTTAAAGGAGATAATCCATCTTTATTAAACAATCTTTTCATTCAAATAATTCAAAAATATAAACTACAAATTTCTACTAAAGCAATTAATTCAAAACAAATTTGCAGGCAGCAATAGCATTATTTATTTGTTGTAGAATTTGATAAAAGGAAATATTTTATTTACTTAAAAGTAAAAACATCACTTCTCTTTTTGAATCATTTAATATTCATTTTTTAAACTACTTTTGTTTTCTTTTTACAAACAAAAAAATTATACAATATGCCAGGCTTTGAACTTTGGGGTGAAGATGAAAAAAAACAAGTAAACGAGGTGCTTGAAACAGGCATTTTAATGCGTTATGGTTTTGATGCTCCACGTAAAGGAATTTGGAAAAGTGTAGAACTTGAAAAAGCAATTACCCAAACATTTCATTGTAAATATGCTCAGCTTACAAGTAGTGGTACAGCAGCTTTAACAACTGCAATGGCTGCATTGGGTATTGGTGCAGGCGATGAAGTTATTATGCCATCATTCACTTTTGTAGCAAGTTTTGAAGCAGTATTAAGCGTTGGTGCTATTCCTGTTTTGGTAGATGTAGATAAAACATTAACATTAAACCCAGAAGCTGTAAAAAAAGCAATTACACCAAAAACAAAATGTGTAATGCCTGTACACATGTGTGGCAGCATGGCAAATATGGATGCTTTGCAAACTATTTGTAAAGAACATAATTTACTTTTATTAGAAGATGCTTGTCAAAGTATTGGTGCAACTTATAAAGGACAAGCTTTAGGCACAATAGGCAATGCAGGAACTTTTAGTTTTGATTTTGTAAAAACAATTACCTGTGCCGAAGGTGGTGCTGTTGTAACAAATGATGCAACGGTTTACAATAATTGCGATGGTTTTACAGATCATGGGCACGACCATAAAGGTATTGATAGAGGTGCTGACTTACATCCTTTTTTAGGCTATAATTTTAGAATAAGTGAATTACATGCTGCCGTTGGCTTAGCTCAAATAAACAGGCTGCAATCTTTTCTTGCTATACAAAGAAAAAATCATGCTTTATTAAAAAGTATATTAGCTACTATTCCTGAAGTTTCTTTTAGAGAAATTCCAGATGCAGTAGGCGATAGCTGCACTTTTTTAAGTTGGTTTTTACCCAATGAAAATAGTACAAAAGCATTTGTTGCCATAATGAAAGAGCAAGGAATTTTAGCAGGTAATTTTTATTGGTATGCCAATAACTGGCACTACATCAATCAATGGCATCATTTAAAAGAAGTAAAAAGTTTATACAACTTACACGAAGCTCAAAAAGAAGCGTTATTAAAATTACAAACTCAAAATTTTGCTGCAAGTAATGCTGTAATGAGTTGTTGTATTTCTACTTCTATTAGCTTGCTTTGGACAGAAGAACAAATAAAAGATAAAGGAGAAAAAATGGTTGCAGCTATTAAAAGAGCTTTGCGTTAAAATTGTTTAATTATTTACTTCGCTTACTGCTTTTAAAATTTTAATAGCTACACTATCTGTACCTTTTGGTGCAAAGTATTTTGTTTTAAATTTTACTTTTTGTCCTGGAATAATAGTTTCATAAACTGTTTCTATTCCTTCATCTACCAAAGTGCCGGTTTTGCTATAAAAACTCAATTTTACTTCTATGTCTTTATAAGTACAAACAGTAGCATTGTTGGTTAAATAACCTATTACAACTGTTTGCCCAATTAAATTTTTTCTATCTCTGTTTTCAACTTTTATAAATCGTGCAGGGTTCTTTTTTTCTTTATCTGCCAAGGTTTCTTTAGTTGCTTCATAACTATCTTCATCAAATTTTTTTTCTTTTTCTTTTGCTTTACAAGAAAATAGAAAGCATCCTAAAATTATTGCAGCAAGTAATTTATTCATTATAAAAAATTTACTCAATATTAAGCAATATTTTATTTTTATTGAAAAAGCATTGCATTAAATTCTTTATTAGTAGTTAAGAGTTACATTTGCCACCTTAATTAATCGTTTTTATTTTTATTAGGTATGAAGTTTTATAATCTTATTATTAAGTATCGTTTTTGGCTTAGTATTATTGCTGTTGTTATTGGTATTATTTTAAATGTTACAGGTAGTGCAGGCTTTTGGCCTACTTTTCCTTTGTATTTTATTGGTGCTATTGGTTTGTTTAGCCATTTTTTTATTGGTCCATTGCGTTTAATACAAGAACCAATGGAAGCTGGAAAAATTGAAGAAGTAAAAAAAATATTAGATACTATTTGGTTTCCTAACTTATTGTTTAAACCTGTGCGTTCTACCTATTATACAATAAAAGGAAATTTAGCTATGATGGAACAAGATTTTGATACTGCCGAAAAGCATTTGAAAAAAAGTAGCTCCATAGGAAGTCCAATGCCAGAAGCTGAAGGTGCCAATAAATTGCAATTAGGAATGATGGCTATGCAAAAAGGAGATTTTAAACAAGGTGAAAGTTATATTAGAGCAGCCATTCGTGTAGGTATTCCAGATAAGGAAAGTGAAGCAGTTGCTTATTTACAAATGTGTCAAATATTTATTAACAAAAGAGAGTTTAGAGCAGCAAAAGATTTTTTTAGAAAAGCTAAAGCTTGTAAACCAAAAACACAACAAGTGCTTGAGCAAGTAAAAGAAATAGAAAAATATATTTCAAGAATTCCAGGATAAATAATTGAATGATTTACAAAAAAATTACCCTACAATTTGTAGGGTAATTTTTTTGCCTTTTTAATGATGAAAAGATGTGTTGGCTTCACAGGATTGGTTATTATTATTGGATTTTTAACAGGGGCTTTGTTTTCATAGTAGCCCGAATTATTTACAAGTGTAAAAATAGAAGCTTTATTGATATTTGTTAAACTTTATTAGCCAACCTTACACTCCAAAAAGACAACATTGGTAAACGGTAAAAGCTATTTAAAAAGTAAGCCCCACTTAATTTTGTGGGGCTTTAAAAATTCTTTTCAAAACTGCTCTTACAATTTGGATTTCATAGAATTTTGTTGTTCATCATTGGATTCTAACAGGGATTTGATTTGTATTGGATATTGGATTTTTTAATTGTACAACAAAAATAAAAGAGTTGTTTACTTTTATGAGCGTTTTTTAGTTAAACAAATACCCCAAAAGGGTTTTCTTAAATAAAGTATATCATTAAACCTCACTTTACATTCATCTTTTAAATTCTAAAAATTCAAAGAGACTGAGTGTATTCTCAGCCTCTTTGAATTTTATATAAACTTAATCCTGTTTAATTACTTAGACATTGAAGAAGTCCATGTATCAACAATCGTTGCAGTAGTATATAACTGTAAGTTTAAAGTTATAGTATTATCGCAAGAAGAGAATGTACTTGGAGTACTTGCATTAGTTCTAACAAACAAAGGTAAACCACCAGAAGTATAAGGAGTTGCTTGACCTGCAATAACCACTCTAAAAGTACTTGGAGTATCCCAAGTAAATGTTGCAGTTGCATCAATTCCGCTATCATATATATTAGTTATTGTACCAGTAGCAGAAGTAGGTCCTGTTGGTACTAAGTTTAATACTTCGCTAATATAAGGTCCATAAGTTCCTTCCATCGTGTTATAAGAACCACCTAATTGTGCTAAAACAACAGGGCAATATCTTTGCATAACAATCATAAAAGAATCTTTTGCATAAAATTTAGAACCAGTTAAACCATCGAATTTAATTTTAACGGTATCTTTTCTACCAGCACTAAATCCTGCATAAATTCCTTGAAATCTTAATGTATCTTGAGTAGCTCCTGCAGGAATAGTTAAAGAAGCAGGAGAGGTATATTGTGTACCAGCAACAGCAGATCTGCTTGTATAATTAAAATTATAAACTCTATCTGTACTTGATACATTATTTACGGTTACTAAGATTTTATATGGATTTGTTGGAACTTGTGTTACATAATAATCTACCATTCTTGCTGCAACATTAGGTGCTAAAGCAGGTGCATCTGGTGGTATTAAAGCGTCTTTATCGACAGCTATGTTATTTTTCTTACAAGAACTAAAACTAATTAGCACAATGGCGGCTAAGGTTAAAATCCTTGTAGTTTTATTTATTAATTTAAGTTTCATTCTTTTAAATTTTAAAGTTATTTATAATTAAAATAAATTAAGGATTTTGATCAGCTGCAGTCATTTCTGTATTGCTATCTAATTCTCTTTGAGGTATTCTCATTAAGAATTTAGGGCTTGCATCTGGTTGAGTATAAACAATAGGATCAAAGTTTGGTGCACCATGGTTTCCAGCTCCAGTAGCACGGTTTAAACCAGAGTGTGTTCTTTTTATATCAAATAAAGAGAAACCTTCGCCCCACAACTCAATTCTTCTTTGTAATAAAATTTCATTAATTAAAGCTGTTCCTGTAAATCCAGCAGCATTATAAGCAGGGTTTCTTAACCCAATTAATGATTGTAATACAGCCTGTGCTTGTGCTTCTTTAGCTGCACCTTGTCTTGCTAAAGCCTCTGCTTCTATTAAATACATTTCAGAAGCTCTCATATACAAATAATCAGCAGCCCAATTTCCAACAACTGGCACCAAGTGTTTCTTTTGACAATAGTCTGGGAAATTGGCATTTCCTGTTCCTGGTGCTGTAAATACTTGTTTACGAACATCTGTTGCAGGAATTTGATCGTATAAAGCTTTTGTTATTTTCTTTTGACCTCCTAATTGAGCATAGCTTAACTGCGATGGATCCATGTGAGAAAAGAAGGAAGCATAAATAGTTGCTTGTTCTGTAGGAATTGGCATACCCCAAATCCATTCGCTTGTATTTACACTTGAAAAGCCTGTTCTTGAAGTATAAACAGCATTACTCATTAAAGTGTAAGATTGTCTGGCAAGGTTTGCATAGTTTGCAGCAGTTGCCCAATCTTCTTGAGCTAATGCTACTCTTGCACGTAAACCTCTTACAGTACTTACATCCATATTCTTTTTAGAAGCTCTTGGTTTACCATTCAACAAAGTTTCAGCAGTTGTTAAATCGCTGATTATTTGAGCATATACTTGCTGAGCTGTTCCTCTTGGTAAAGAAATAGGATCTGAATTAATACGTAAAGGCACACCTTTGTCTGTTTCATGTCCTTTAATGGTTTGTTGGAAATTATTTATTAAATTAAAATAACACCAAGCTCTAATACCCAATGCCTGACCTCTTGCTGTTTCTAATGCTGGGGTTATTGTTTGATTGGCAGTATTATCCAACATTAAGTTTACTTGTCTAATTATATTATAGTAAAAAGACCAAACTTTGTCAGAACGAGTACCTGTACCATTAGGTAAAGTCCATTCTACATATTGATAATCTCTGTTGAACCAACCATAACCTTGAGTATGAACAACCATATCTTGTCCCATTAGGTCATTAGCCAAATCTACAGCTTTATGTCCAAAATTATCATGTCCCGTATTGCCATTACCTACTCCAAAATCAAAAGTTGAGTTGTAAGTTGCAACTAAGCCAGAGTTAATAGCAGCAATCGTTTCGTAAGCCTGATCCAATGTAATTGCATCGGATGGCTTTGTATCTAAGTAACCTTTTTTACAGCCAACTGTTGTAGCTAAAACAGCAGCAACGAGTAGCAGGTTTAAAGATTTATTTTTCATATTACTTATTTTTTATGTTTTATAATTTAATTGTAGCACCAACTGTAAAGGTTCTAAATGGTGGATAACTTGCATCTGTAACGCCACTAAAGCTTTGTTGAGGATCGCTTCCTTTTTTAGCTGTTAATAAGAATGCATTATCTACGTTTACAAAGAATTGAGCTCCTTTAACACGTACTTTATTGGCAACATTATTAGGTAATGTATAACTTAAAGTAATGTTTTTAACATTCAAATAAGATGCATCTAATAAGAAACGAGATGAAGCACCTTCTTGACCAGAAGCATTTTGTAAACGAGGTACATTAGTTACATCACCAGGTTTTTGCCAACGTTGTAAAGCATCAGTATGTAATGCAGTTCCTGCACTTCCGTAGTGCATAATGCTTGCATAGTTTGCATCATAAAAACGACCACCGTAAGAATAAGTAAGTAACACTTGAAGGTCGAAGTTTTTATAACGGAAAGAATTGGTAATACCTCCCATAAATTTAGGAATAGCAGAACCTCCAACATAATAGTAAGAAGCTAATGTAATATCATCAGTTATTGTTCTGTCGCCAGTTGGTTTACCATCTGTACCTAAAACATCTTTATAATATAACGCTCTACCTGTAGATGCACTAACTCCAGCAAATTCTCTTAACCAAAAATCGTAGATTGATTTTCCTTCCATTAATTTCTTAGTCCCTTTTATAATACCATTTGCACGTTGTCTTGGAGGTAATTTTGTAATAGTATTTTTGAAAGAAGAAATATTGAAATCTACTCTCCAATCAAAGTTTTTCCTTTTTACTACATTGTAACCTAACTGAATTTCAATACCAGTGTTTTTAATTTGACCTATATTTTCAAGAATTGAAGAACCTGCACCAATAGAAGGGTCAACAGGACGACCAAATATTAAGTCGCTTGAACGTCTGTCATATAATTCAATAGTACCTTGTAATCTTCTTTTAAATAAAGTAAATTCAACACCATAGTTTAAGGCTACATTCTTTTCCCATTTCAAATTAGGGTTTGCAAGTCTTGAAGGAGGTGCAAAGTTGCCTAAACCATCAGCATAATAATAATCTTTATATTGATAAAATAATTTGTTGCCATTTTCATCATAAATTGATTTATTACCGGACTCACCATAACTTAATTTTAATTTCAAGTCATTAATCCAGCTAACATTTTTCAAGAATGATTCTTGAGAAATTCTCCAGCCTAAACCGAAAGAGTAGAAAGAACCCCATCTTACATCTGGAGCAAATAAAGAAGAAGCATCTCTTCTATAACTTGCAGATGCTAAATATTTGCCATCGTAAGCATAGTTTACGCCACCAAAATAGCTTTCCATTGTTTCTTCATCAATAGCATTAGAAGGTGGATCTTCAACAGTAGCACCATTGTTTAATGCTGTTTGCCCTGGATAGGCAAAACCTGTTTTTGTAGCAGAAAGATAACTTTCTTTGTACTTATAGTTTTCATGACCTAATAAAACACCAACATTATGTTTTTTAAAGTCTTTACTCCACTTTAAAATTTGGTTAGCAGTTAATGAAAACTGAGTTTGTGTTGTAAATGTTGCTCTACCTTGTACGTTAGCAGCATCACCATATTGATTATTTTGATATGTTAATGCATCAATTGAGAAGTAGTTTAAACCCATTTGAGTTCTAAAAGTAAAATCTTTTAAGAAACTAATTTCTACATAAGGATTAAAGTTACCATTCAATCTTTTTTGCTCTCTTTTATCTAAAGACAAAGTACCCACTAAGTTAGAGTTAGCAGCATAAGGACGAGCACCCATTTGTGCAGGTATACCAAAATCTAATACAGGGTTGCCATCTGCATCTTTTACTATAGCACCTGTTGTTAAATCTCTTTGATATACTGGATAAATTGGGCCCATTTGACGGCTGTAATAAAAAGGATTTGAAGTGGCAGTACCACCAGCAAATAAGCCTTCTCTTTTATCAGAAGTTCCATCAATATTAATACCAGCTTTTAACCAACTATTTGCTTTAATATCTACGGTTGCTCTAAAATTGTATCTTTTATATCCAGAGAATTTAGCTGAACCTTCTTCATTCAAATAACCTCCACTAACATAATAGTTAGCTTTATCTGATGAACCAGAGATGCTTACATTGGCATTGGTTCTTGAAGCTGTTCTAAATAAAGCATCAGACCAAGATTCGTTCCATAATAATTGTGCATTAGGGTTTAATTTTCCAGTTACTGGATCTACTAATTGATTACCTGGCACATTAAATGCGTTATAAACTAAACCAGATGAACCAGTTAAAACATTAGTGGCATTTACACCAGCTTGAGCAAATGATTGACCACCAGCATATACATAAGAGTTTCTGTAAGCTTCCCAGAATAATTCGTAATAATCTGCAGCTCCTACTCTATCATATTCAGGAATACCTCTTGCCATAAAGCCTTGTCTAATGCTTCCTTGTAAAGATGGAGCACCTTTACCTCTTTTGGTAGTAATCATAATTACACCATTAGCAGCTCTTGAACCATACAAGTTAGCAGCAGCAGCATCTTTTAATACATCTATAGACTCAATGTCTTCAGATGCGATAGCTGAAATTGAGCCATCGTAAGGAACACCATTAACAACGTATAATGGAGATGAAGAAGCATTTACAGAACCAATACCTCTGATTAATACAGAAGCACCAGAACCTGGAGCACCACCACCATTGGTAGCTTGAATACCAGGAACTAAACCTTCTAATACTCTTGTAACAGAAGTTACTTGTTGCTTGTTAATAGTTGCAGCAGATACTGTATTTGCAGACCCAGTAAAAGTTGTTCTTTTCTGAGTTCCATAAGGTACAGTTACTACTACTTCTCCTAATTCATCTGAAGTTGCTTTAAGTGTTACTGATACAGCACCACTACCAATAGCTACTTCAGTTGATTCGAAATTAGTAGATGAAACTACTAATGTTGTAGCAGATGCTGGAACAGATTTAAGAGTAAATATACCCTTTGTGTCTGTGGTTGTACCAATTGTAGTACCTTTTACTACAACAGATGCATCAGCTACAGGTTTGCCGTTATCACCTTTAACGACTCCCGTTACAGTTCTGCCTGACTGAGCTGTTGCAATACCTGCACTTATGCAGATACTCAATAGCAGATAAGCGAGTTTTCTCATAAATTGTTTCTTTTTTTAAACGTTTAAAAATCCTTCGTCTTGCGACAAATATTTAACATTTATTTTAAATAACCATAAAATTTTTTTTAAAAACCCTTTCTGAGAGTAGTTTTTCTTTATAATTTTATTAAGTTATTACTAACAATACGTTAGCATTTACTTAGACAATTATATTACTAAAGTGCTGCAAAATAATTAAAACATGTTATTTGTAATGTATAACACATTGATTATAATCTAAAATATGTATTACAAATTAATAGCTGTATTTGTAACCGCTAAATAGTAAAACACTTTTGTTCTGGAGTTGATTTATTTAAAATGTGTACTAAATAAAATATTTATAATTAAGTGGGTGCTTTAAAAAGAAAACATCAATTATTGGTTAATTCAAAGAATTTAGACTCTAAGCTTTTGCGTTTTAAAGTTAATAAGTTTAATACTATTCCATTATTAAAACAATACTGATTGATGTTTTCTAAATTGGCTTGTGCTAATGGAAAGTAAAGTTGTATTTTATCTTGCTCTTGTTTAATTTGTTGAAGTCCTGTATAGTTTTTAAGCAATTCAAAAAGTTTACCATTGTTTGATGAAGCAATTTCTACAATATCTTCATTTACCAAAACATTTTGTACAGATCCTGCAGTAATTAGTGTGCCTTTTTTCATAATGGCTACATGGGTACAAACTTTTTCTACCTCATCTAATAAATGGCTTGCCATAATTATAGTTTTGCCTTCCTGTGCTAATTTTTTTATAAGTTCTCTTATTTCTGCAATGCCTACAGGGTCTAAACCATTGGTTGGTTCGTCAAAAACCAACACTTCCGGATTGCCCAACAAAGCTGCTGCAATGGCTAATCTTTGTTTCATACCAAGGCTGTAGGTGCTGAATTTACTTTTTTTTCTTTGAGATAAGTTTACTATTTCTAAAACATTATCAATATCTTTTTTTGTACCTCTTTTGCTTATTTCTTGTGTAATTTTTAAGTTATCTACCGCCGATAAATAATGATAAAAATTGGGTGTTTCTAACAAGCTGCCAATTTGTTGTCTGGTAGATGAACTGCTTGGTTTTCCAAACCATAAAAAATTTCCTGAAGTTTGGTTGAGTACATTTAATACAATGCCTAATGTGGTGGTTTTTCCACTTCCATTGGGTCCTAAAATTCCAAATACACACCCTTTTGGTATATCGTAAGAAATGCCATCCAATGCTTTAATATTGCCATAATATTTTACTAAGTTTTGAATAGAAAGGACTGAAGTACTCATGTTGAATTTTGTTTAAAATGTATTAACTATTTTCTTCCCAAACTTGTGCTAAATTAACTAAAACTTCTACAGCTTTTTCCATATCTTTTACACCTATCCATTCTTTTTTACTGTGAATAGCTTGCATACCAGTAAACAAATTAGGGCAAGGCAAACCCATAAAACTTAAACGACTTCCATCTGTTCCACCTCGTATGGGTTCATTTACAACATCAAGGCTGGCTCGCTTATAAGCTTCTGAAGCATTGGCTACCACATGTGGATGTTGGTTTAAAATTTCTTTCATATTTCTATACTGTTCTACTACTTCAAATTGCATAGTAGCTCCTGTATAATTGTGTACAACAGTTTCTGCAATTTTCTTTAATCTATTTTCGTGTTCGGTTAATTTAGATGTAACAAAATCTCTTACTATAAAACTAACACTTGCTTTTTCTGCAATACCTTCAAAACCTGTAGGATGAACAAAGCCTTCTCGTTTATCTGTTGTTTCTGGGCTAAATTCATTTTTAGGCAATGCAGCTAAAATTTCGCCAACAATTTTAAGTGCATTTATTAATTTATTTTTGGCATAACCAGGGTGAGAGATAACTCCATGAACTGTAATGGTTACAGCATCTGCACTAAAGGTTTCATCTTCCAATGTGCCTAATTCGCCACCATCTAAAGTGTAAGCAAAATCGGCTCCTAATTTTTTCAAATTTATTTTAGCAGTTCCTGCACCAATTTCTTCATCTGGTGTAAATAAAATTTTTATAGTGCCATGTTTTATTTGTGGATTTGTAGTTAAATAATGTGCCATATCCATAATAATTGCAACACCTGCTTTATCATCTGCTCCTAATAAAGTATTGCCACTTGCTGTAATTATTGTATTACCAATATGTTGTTGTAAATAGGGATAATCTTTTACTGATAAAATTTGTGTAGTATCATCTGGCAAAACAATATCATTACCCTTGTAGTTTTCATGCACAATAGGTTTAACATTTGTGCCACTACAATCTGGTGCAGTATCTACATGGCTGCAAAAACAAATTACAGGAACTTGTTTGCTTGAGTTTGATGGTATAGTAGCATACACATAGCCAAATTCGTCTGCTTCAACATCTTTTAAGCCCAACTCTTTTAATTGTTGTGCCAAAAGATTGGATAAATTTTTTTGTTTTTCTGTTGATGGATGTGTGTTGCTATGAGGATTGCTTTGTGTATCTATTTGTACATATTCTAAAAACCGTTTTGTAACTGTATGAGCATAATTGGGAATCATTGATAAAAATTTTTGGGGCAAGATAAATTAAAGTAATAGAATCTTAAACATTTTAATAATAATTTTCACTTGGGTTTTAATTATTTTTTAACGTGTAAATTATGATAAATTGAGTTATCTTTACAATTAAAACAAAATAAAATTATGGCACTTTTTAAGTCAGGAAATCCAACTCTTTCACAGAAAATTTTTGAAAGATCTTTCAGCGATAAAGCAGATATGCAAGGCACTATGAGTGTAAGAGGTACTATTAATAAATTTGGCTTCTTATTACTTACTGTTGTGGGTGGTGCTGCTTATACTTGGCAATTACATGTAAGTGGGCAAGACAAGTTAATGTTTACTTTAATGATTGTAGGCATTATTGGTGGTTTAATTGCTGCTTTAATAATTTCTTTTAAACCAAAATTGGCTCCTTATTTAGCTCCTGCCTATGGTATTTTAGAGGGTTTATTTATTGGTGCAATTTCGGTGGTTATTAATGAAACTTTTGCAAAGGAAGAAGGTGGTTCTAATATTGTAATGCAGGCTGTAGGCTTAACTTTTGGAGTAGCTATTGCTATGTTTTTATTGTATAATTTTCGTATCATAAAAGCAACAGAAAAGTTTAAAAGTATTATTATAGGTGCTACGGTTGGTATTCTTATTTTTTACGGTATTACTTTATTGTTAAGCTTTTTTGGCGTTCAAATGGATTTTATGTCTATTACAAATGGTGGTTGGTTGGGTATTGGTATTAGTTTGTTTGTAGTAGCTATTGCTGCTTTGAATTTAATTTTAGATTTTGATATGATTGAAAAAGGAGCAGAACAAGGAGCACCTAAATTTATGGAGTGGTATGGGGCTTTTGGTTTGCTTGTAACCATTGTTTGGTTGTACATTGAGATACTTAAATTATTAAGTCGTTTTGCAAGCAGAGATTAATTAAAATTTGAGATTTTTTAAAAATAAAAAAGGCTGCATGAAGTTTTCATACAGCCTTTTTTATTAGAACCCTTTAAATGATGAAGGGTTTATTTCGTTTTTTCGTTTGCTGCTTGCATAGGATTTTTTTGTGCTCCACCAAAGTTTCTTCTATTAAACATACTTCCTTTAAATACTGAAAATCTACTTGGTTTTGTTACTCCAGCATTATCAGTCCATATATTGTTAGTTTCGTTAATGTCTGCTGTTTCTTTCATGGGGTCCAAAACAATACTTACTGCTTTTTTAGGAGTCATAAATACTTTGGTTACTTTTTGCTCGTTCTTACGCCATATTTGAGCAGGAATTCTTTCTGTTTGTTTGGTACCATCTTCAAAAGTAAATTCTACAATAATAGGCATTACCAAACCTCCTTTATTTAAAAATGTAATTTCGTACAAATGAGTGTTGGCATATTTTTGATGAGTGGCTTCGTCTAAAGGTTCTGCTGCAAATGATGGTCTTTCAGTAACATATTTTGTAGTATCGTAAGGCTCAATACCTCTATCATATCTCCAATAAAAATCTCTTAAAGAAGTATCGGCATCTGTAGCAAAAGTTAATCTTTTATCTGCTCTGTTTCTTATTTTAGAAATATCATCAAAGCTGGGTGTTTGTGGTTTATCTAAAGATCTTCTACTATTAGCAGCAGATGTTCTTCCTCCTCCTCCAAAATTATTTGATGCTGGTGTTTTATCATATACTGCATATTTTACGCTATCAATGGCTATATCACAAGCATCAGTGCTGTAAAACCAACCACGCCAAAACCAATCTAAATCTTCGCCACTTGCATCTTCCATAGCTCTAAAAAAATCTGCAGGTTCGGGGTGTTTAAAAGCCCATCTTCTGGCATATTGTTTAAAAGCAAAATCAAATAATTCACGTCCCATAATTGTTTCTCTTAAAATATTTAATGCTGTAGCTGGTTTGCTGTAAGCGTTTGGACCAAATTGAATAATGTTTTCGCTATTCGTCATAATGGGTTCTAACTGATCTTTTGGTAAACGCATATAATCTGTAATAGTAAATGCAGGACCCCTTCTTGAAGGAAATTTATTATCCCATAATTCTTCAGTTAAATATTCTACAAACGTGTTTAATCCTTCATCCATCCAAGTCCATTGACGTTCATCGCTATTTACAATCATTGGGAAAAAGTTGTGCCCTACTTCATGTATAATTACGCCAATCATTCCATTTTTTGTTGCTTCAGAATAGGTGCCATCTTTTTCTGTTCTTCCAAAATTAAAACAAATCATAGGGTACTCCATTCCATTGCTTGCTTCTATGCTTTGAGCTACAGGATAAGGGTAAGGAATTGTAAAATCTGAATAAGTTTTTATGGTATGAGCTACTGCTTTTGTAGAAAACTTTCTGTATAACCCATACGCTTCTTTTGGATAGCCACTCATACACATTACTTTTCTTCCTTCAATAGAAATGGGCATTGCATCCCAAATAATTTTACGAGAGCTGCACCATGCAAAATCTCTTACATTGTTTGCATTAAAAATCCATGTTTTCTTTTTATTGCTTTTAGATTTTTCTGCTTTAGTTGCTTCATCTAAAGTTACAATTTCCAAAGGCTCTTTTGTTGTTTGGGCTTTTGTCCAACGTTGAAGCTGTGCAGCACTAAGTGTTTGAGTATAGTTTTGACATTCTCCTGTACCCATAACAACATGATCTGCAGGAACCGTCATTTGTACTTTAAAGTTTCCAAATGTTAAGGCAAATTCTCCACGACCAGTAAACTGATGATTTTGCCAGCCTTGAAAATCGCTATAAACACAAAGGCGTGGATACCATTGTGTCATTGTAAATAAATAATTGCCATCTTCTGGAAAAAATTCATATCCACCACGTCCACCCATCGACATTCTATCTGCTATTTTATAATACCAATTAATTTTAAAAACAAATTGCTGACCAGCTTTTAAAGTAGTAGGTAAATCAACCCTCATCATGGTTTTATTAATAGTATATTTTAATGGTTTTCCTGTGGCATCTGTAATTTTTACAATTTGAGAGCCATAGCCATTATCAATAGTTGCATTTTCCATTTTTTCTAATGCAGATGCTGATTGCATTGAAGATAATTTACTTGCATCTTGATAATTTGCATTGTTAATTGTGCTGTGTTCATTTTCATCTAACTGCAACCATAAATATTGCAATCCATCTGGTGAGTTGTTGTAATAAGTTAAGGTTTCTACGCCAGTAAGTTTTAAATTTTTTTCATCTAATTCGCACACAATATTATAATCGCAACGTTGCTGCCAATATTTATTGCCAGGTGCACCACTTGCAGTTCTATACTCATTAGGTGTTGGTAAAATAGTTCCTAATTGTTCGAACTTGTTGCCATGATTACTGTTGGGATTGTTTTGAATGTTTTGTGCTTTTGTACTGTTGAGTGCTACAAACATTACAATAAGAAAAATTAATTTTTTCATTTTGAAAAATTTTAAAATGGTAAACGTAAAAGAGCCATCTCTAAAGCTATTCCAAAAATGGCTCCACTCGTAAATAAAATATACTCTCTTCTGTTCTGCTTTAAAATGTTTAGGCATATAAAGGAAAGAATTAAAACAATTAATACAAAAAATAATTGACCAATTTCAATTCCTATATTGGCATATAATAAATTTAATGCTGTACTAAATCCTGTGCCTTCCAATGCAACAAATTCAGTGGCAAAGCCCATTCCATGAATTAATCCAAAAAATAATGCAAAGAAATAAATGGGTGGAAATTTTCCTTTGTACACAAATTTTTTTACAAATAAATTGCTGAACGATGTAATAATTATGGTAATAGCTATTAAAAACTCTATCCAATTTTTAGGTAAATAAATTACATGAAAAATGGCTAAAGCCAATGTTACTGCATGACCTAAAGTAAAAGCTGTAACAATAATTAAAAGTTTTTTAAAATCTACAAATTGATACCTTAATGCAATGGCAGCCATAAATAAAATATGATCCAATGCACCAATATTTACAATATGCTTAAAGCCTATTTCAAAATATAACTGAAAATTTCCCATTTAAAAATACAGCGTTATATAAAATAACTTTTACAAAAAGTTTTGATTTATTATTGAAAATAAGTAAGGATGTTTGCCTTAGCAAAATAATGTTTATAAATGGTAAATAATTTATTTAATTGGTTTTTAGCAACCTGTATAGCTGTTATACATCCATTTTATGTAAGTAAAATAGAGCTTAATCATAACGCAAAAGATAAAACCATTGAGGTTTCTATAAGAGTTTTTACAGACGATATGGAAAGTACTTTACAGGCTTATGGAAAAACGTCTGTTAATTTATCTGCACCAAAAAATATTGCAGCAACAGATAATCTTATAAAAAATTATATTGCCGAAAAACTTACAATTACAATAGATGACAAGCCAACACACTTGGATTATTTGGGGTTTGAAATAAACAGAGAAAGCGTTTGGATGTATTTTGAATTACCCAATATTGCTACGCTTAAAAAAATAAATATCAACTGCAATTTATTGTACGAATACAAAAAAGAACAGATGAATATTTTTCAAGTAAAAGCCAACGGAAAAGATAAAAGTTATAAATTAGATAATCCTAATAGCCATGTATTATTTACCCTATAAATTTTAAACATGAAATACGTTTTAGTGTTGTATTCTGTAGTATATGGGGTTATTTCTCAAAGTCAAATATTCAATCAATTTCAATTCTACAATTAATCATCAATCTTTTTGAAGATAAGAAATATTTTTTTGTTGCTTTTGGGTTTTCAAATTCTATATCATCAATGAATTTTAAGTCAAATTAATACAGTTTCTTTTGCAAGTTTTTGTTTTACTTTTGTAGCAAAAATTACTATGACTGATAATACCAATTGCCCTAAATGTAAATCGCAGTATGCTTATTTTGTAGATCCTTTAATGATTTGCCCTGAGTGTGCTTATGAATGGAACCCTGATGAAATAATAGAGGAAGGATTGATTGTAAAAGATGCCAATGGCAATAGATTGGCTGATGGCGATTCGGTTGTTGTAATAAAAAATTTACCCGTTAAAGGTTCTCCTCATCCTATAAAATCTGGAACAAAGGTTAAAAATATTCGTTTGGTAGAAGGCGACCATAACATAGATTGTAGAATTGACGGCTTTGGATCTATGTCTTTAAAATCGGAATTTGTAAAAAAGGCGTAGCTAAATTTGTAGCATACAAGAAGAGAGGGTTTGAAAAATTTCAAACCCTCTCTTCTTGTAAAAACTATATCTTCTTATTTTAATTGTTCAAATCTTGCTTGAAAGAAGCGTAAATACTTGGGTTCGTACACCATCTTTAACCCTTTTATTTTCTTTCTTTGATCATAAACCATAGCAACAGATTCTGCAACAACATCCATGTGTGCTTGGGTATAAACTCTACGGGGTAGTGTAAATCGAACCAACTCTAAATTTGGATAATAATTTTCGCCATTGGGTTTTCTTCCTGCAGAAACAATACCTCTTTCCATTGTTCTTACACCAGAATCTACATAAACTTCTGCAGCCAGTGTTTGAGCAGGAAATTGGTCTTGAGTTAAGTGTGGTAAAAAGGCTTTTGCATCAACAAAAATTCCATGCCCCCCAATTGGTTTTACAATAGGAATTCCAAACTCTTGCATTCTCTTACCTAAATATTCTACCTGACCTACACGAGCTTTTTGATGTGCATCACTTACACTTTCTGCAATACCTACTGCTATAGCTTCCATATCACGACCTGCAATACCTCCATAAGTATGCAATCCTTCAAAAGCCACTACTAAATTTCTTGCTTCTTCAAAAATATCCCAATCGTTTATAGCAAGAAAACCACCAATATTTACTAAAGCATCTTTCTTAGCACTCATGGTTGCACCATCTGTTAAAGAACAAATTTCTTTTACTATATCTTTAATAGAAACATTTTGATAGCCTTTTTCACGTTGTTGAATAAAGTATGCATTTTCAGCAACACGTGTCATGTCGTGAATAATTTTTATACCATGCTTTTTGGTGTATTTTCTAAGTTCTTTTAAGTTGGCTAAACTGATGGGTTGCCCACCAGCCATATTTACATTAGATGCAACGCATATATAAGATATTTTAGAAGCTCCTACTTTTTTTACAAGTGTATCTAATTTGTTCAAATCAATATTTCCTTTGAATGGAAATTCATTGTTAGGGTCATGAGCTTCGTCAATAATAATATCTACAAATTTTCCTCCTGCTAATTCTTGGTGTAAACGAGTAGTAGTAAAATACATATTGCCTGGAACATAATCACCTTTTTTTATCATAATTTTTGATAACAAATGTTCTGCTCCACGACCTTGGTGTGTAGGAATAACATATTTGTAACCATAAAAATCTTGAATGGCTTTTTCCATTTTATAAAAACTTTTGCTTCCTGCATAAGCTTCATCGCCAGTCATAAAAGCAGCCCATTGTTGATCGCTCATAGCATTTGTGCCACTATCTGTGAGTAAATCAATATACACATCATCTGCATGTAATAAAAAAGTGTTGAAGCCTGCTTCTTTTAAGGCTTTTAATCTTTGTGGTCTGGTTGTAACTTTTAATAGTTCCACCATTTTCATTCTGTAGGGTTCTGCCCATGATCTTTTTGCAATTTTTGCCATGATTTTTTTTATTTTATAGGTTCAAAGTTTGCTGTAAAGTGCCTTAAAAACTGAGGTTCATACGTTATTCTATAACCCTTATTTCTATTTTTCATTTCAAGAATATCATCAAAAATATCTAACACATAATCTAAATGGCTTTGTGTATATACACGTCTTGGCAAAGCCATACGAACCAATTCTTGTGCTGCTGGTATAAGTTTTCCTTGCTCATCATATTTGCCAAACATTACACTACCAATTTCTACACAACGAATACCGCCTTTTAAATACAAATCGCACACTAAAGCTTGACCAGGATATTCTTCTACTGGAATATTACTATATAATTTTTGGGCATCAACATATACTGCATGACCACCAATAGGCCAAACAACAGGAACGCCTTTGGCTCTTAGTTTTTCTCCTAAATAAGCAGTACTGCGAATACGATAATGTAAATAATCTTTATCAAATACTTCTTGTAAGCCAATAGCCAAAGCTTCCATATCTCTACCTGCTAAACCTCCATAAGTTAAAAAGCCTTCTGAAATAATTAGTAAGTTTTTACACTGAACAGATAATGCCTCATCTTTTAAAGTAAGCAATCCACCAATATTTACCATACCATCTTTCTTGGCACTCATTACAAAAGCATCGCCAAGGTTGAGCATTTCTTGTGCTATTTCTTTGTGAGTTTTATTTTCAAATCCCTTTTCACGTTGTTTTACAAAGTAGCTATTTTCTGCAATTCTACATCCATCAATAACCATCATTAATCCATGCTTATCACAAGCTTTTCTTACCGCTTTCATATTTTCCATGCTTACAGGTTGCCCTCCAGAAGAATTATTTGTAACCGTCATAATAACTGCACCAATTGCTTCTTTACCATATTTAGCAATTAATTCTTCTAATTTTTCAAGGTCAATATTTCCTTTAAAATCGGCATAAGCATTAATATCATCTGCTTCTTTACAAACAATATCAAAGGCTTCGCTTCCAACAAATTCAATGTTTGCCCGTGTTGTATCAAAATGTGTGTTGGAAATAAAAACTTTTCCTTTACCTCCAAGAATACTGTATAAAATTCTTTCTGCAGCTCTACCTTGATGTGTAGGAATTACATAAGGCATTCCTGTTAAATCTTTTACTACTGCTTCTAAATGTTGCCAACTTTTTGCACCTGCATAGCTTTCATCTCCTAACATTATTCCACTCCATTGTCTATCACTCATTGCACCTGTACCACTATCTGTAAGAAAGTCAATAAATACATCATCAGCCTTTAAAAGAAAAGGGTTGTAGCCTGCTTTTGCCAAAGCTTCGTTTCTGTATTCTTCTGTTGTTACTCTTAGAGCTTCTACCATTTTTATTTTAAATGGTTCAGTTAAGGTTCTCATTTTTTCACTCATAAAATTGTTTTAAAGTTGATTTTTTTAATGTGCAATTTTAAAAGGGCGAGCAAAGATACTTGTTTCAATAAAATAAAAAGAGAATTGTATCCTTAATGGCACTTTTAGATTTTTGCAATTTTCGGTTGAATTGTTTGTTTAAAAAATAATATTATACAGGTGGAGGCAACAAAAGGAAAGGTAAGTTGCGTTATATTATATGTAAACATTAGTGTACTAATTAGTAAAGCCAATAGTATAGAAACAAAAGCCCACAAATAGTTATGTAGTTTTTTTCCTGCAAAAACTATAGCACACAAAACTGCATTGTAACCCAATAACCCCATATTAATTTCTTGTATTGAAAAGGAAAACGAAAAAGCAACAACGCCTGCAATAAAAGAAGCAACTAATCCATACAATGCACTAATAGGTGAGCTAATAAAAACAGCAACAAAAAAAAGAATACTTGCAACCATATTTTCCTGAAAAATTACTTGCCCAAATCCTTTAAAAGCAAGGGATAAATAATTGATACTGGGTGTATTTGGTAGAGCAATTTTTTCGTTTAAATGTTGAATAAAAAAAGCATGAAAAATTAATACAATAAGCCAGGTAATTACAACAAAAGGAAAAGTGAAAACAGGTATTTTTCTTTGTAAAAAGAAATGAAAAATAAAAGTAGAAATAATTGATCCAATAATAATTACAACAAAAGAAATAATTGTTGGTTTACAAAACACAAGCACTGCAACACCTATTAATGCTGCATTAAACCCATATAATCCTTTCTCAATTTCTTCTTTATTGTATTTTAAAATGTATGCTGTAACTGTACCTATAATGGTTGCAAGTAAAGCTGCTATACCCATATAAATAGAAACATAAAACAATCCTGCTAAAAAAAACAAACCTGTTATTGCATTTTCTTGCAACATAATTTGTCCAACGCCTCTTAAAATTATTTTTACATAAAAAGAGAAGTTCATTAGCAATTGTATTTTTATACTTGATAC
The DNA here is from genome assembly GCA_026931905.1 of Chitinophagales bacterium. Classification (GTDB taxonomy): domain Bacteria; phylum Bacteroidota; class Bacteroidia; order Chitinophagales; family Chitinophagaceae; genus UBA1930. Next base: position 37,890 of record JAIXLB010000020.1, on the reverse strand, counting down.
AAATTTATTTTAGTGTGGCTTTTGTATAAGCATAAGTTGTATCTGTTTCGAAAACTTTTACACCAACTTCTTTTACACGGTTGGCTACAAGCAAATCTTTATGTTGCTCTATAATTAATCCTAAAAAATAGTTGCATAAATTTTCTGCAGTAGAGTCAAAAGGTAGTAAAAAATACTTCCAAGATTTGGCTTCAAACAATTCTTTTAACTCAAAATCATTAGATGAAATAATAGTAGCATGATCAATTTGTTTAACAATGGGTTCTATCATTTTTTTTATATCATTAAAATCTACCACCATTCCTTTTTCGTTTAACTCCCCGTCGAACTCTACAATCATTTTATAAGAATGTCCATGAATTTGTTTGCATTTTCCTTCGTGCCAAGGCAATCTGTGAGCTGCTTCCCAATTAAATCTTTTTGCTACAATCATTTTGTTTATTTTAAAAATCTACCTGTGCTATTAACAACTAAATAAATTTTTTGTTGTAAAAGCAATGAACCTGCAAAGTTGTATAATTTTTATTATTCAGTAAAATGATTGTTGTAAAAAAAATTAAAAACCATATAGTTTTTAAAAACTCTACAATGCTTATATAGTAATGCTTTGAGGCGGTTTTATAGCAACTACTTATACCCTCATTTAAGAAAAATAATTTTTTTAATAACCATAGAATTTACTTTTGTTGAACTTTTTTTAGAAAAATAGGGCAACAGTTTGAGTGGGTTTTTTATAAAAATTAAGTTTCAACTCGTTAATAACAATAAAAACATAAACCATGAAAAAACTATTCACTCCAACTCTTTTAATAATGTTTGTTGCTGTTTTCAGTAATTGCAAAAACAACCCAAATAGCAACACATCAAAATCAGATACTACAAGTTCCTCATTAAATAAATCTACCAATAGCGATGCTTGTGTAGTGCTTGTTTCCCACGAAGACAGCTTAAAATATATTAGTAAACAAGTAGCAGTAAAAGGTAATGTAGAACATGAACTTGTTTTTAATGTTGATACCCTCAAGCAAATGAAAGTTGCTACGCTCGAAAACTTTAATGTTGTATGCCAAAGTGGTGCAAATACTAAAGTAAATAAAACTTGCAAAGGCGTTTTGCTTAGAGATATTTTGGAAAAAGCAGTTATAAAACAAAGCAACCATAAAGACAGAAATTTTTATATAGTAGCAAAAGCAACAGATAATTATAAAGCAACATTTTCTTGGGCAGAAATTTTTAATAACCCTACAGGAGATAATGTGTATGTATTATTTGAAGAAAATGGTGAGCCTATAAAAGAACAAGGAGAGATGATACTTATTTGTAAAAATGATATAAAAACTGGTCCACGTCATGTGTATTGGCTTAATAGCATTGATGTAAAACGAGTAGATTAATTTTTTGCTGAAATATTTTCTTATATTTGAGTAGCGTTGAGTTATCGATAAAAACAAGAGTTTATGTTTGAACTTCAATCATCTTGTCAAGATTGCCTACATTGTTCTACCAGAATACATTCTCTTTTTAGCGTTTTAAATAGTGAGGAAATAGCTATATTACAAAAACAAAAAACCCATGTAACTCTTGATTGTGGCGAAACGCTTTTTAAAGAAGGTCAATACCCACCTGGTTTTTATATTATTACAAAAGGCAAATTAAAATACTCAAAATTTGGTTTCGAAAAAAGAGAACAAATTATACGATTTGCAAAAGAAGGCGATGTAGTAGGCTATAGATCTTTTATAGGAGAAGAGTCATATAATTGTACTGCAATAGCTATAAGTGAAGTTTGTTTGTGTTTTTTAAAACACGATTTAATTCAACAGTTGTTTAAATCCAATTCCGATCTTCCTTTTCAGTTTATGAAAGTGCTTGCCAATGATTTAAAAACATCTGAAACAAAAATTTTACACCTAACCCAAAATACAGTAAGAGAAAGGATTGCAGAATCTATTCTTTTACTGGCAGAATTTTATGGTACAGAAGATGATGGCATAACCATAAATGTAAGTTTAAAAAGAGATGAACTTGCAGGAATTGCAGGTACAATAAGGGAGTCTGCCATTCGTACTCTATATGAATTTAATGAGTCTAATATCATAGAGCTAACGGGTAAAAAAATTAAAATTTTAGATGCTCAAAAATTACAACGTATTGCTAATGCAAGTTTGTAAAAAACAATTTCCATTCTAATTTTTCTTCCCATTTCTTATACAACTTTTTTCAATTCAAAAGTGTGTTAAAAATCACACTTTGGTGTTAATTGTGTCATTTTCTATTCAGTATTCCAAGTATAATTTGCACCCATTGCAATAATAAAAATTAAACTTTAATAACTATGAAAATTAGAGTAACTCCAACTAACTGTATTCATAGCTTTTTGAAAATAAATAAATTTTTTGTCTCAGTATTTCTTACTGTTTTATTAAACAGTTTTTTGTTTTCAACTTCTTTATTTGCACAAAGTGGCGAAGCTGCATTTAAAGAAACTTGTATTGCTTGTCATACAATAGGAAAAGGAAAATTAATAGGACCCGATTTAGCCAATATTCAAGAACGCAAACCTGTGGATTGGTTTATAAAATTTGTAAAATCTTCCCAAACAGTTATAAAAAATGGCGATAAATATGCTGACTCTTTATTTAAAGCATATAATCAAATACCAATGCCAGATCATGCCAATCTTTCAGATGAAACCATAAAAGGCATTTATGCCTATATAACAGAACACAGCAATAGCTCTGCAACTACTGCAACAGCTACAACAACAGAACCCCTTGTAGGTAATAGCGATAGAGGAAAGTTATTATTTGTGGGCAAAATTCGTTTTACTAATAATGGAGCAAGTTGTAATTCTTGTCATAATGTAGATGTAAAAGGATTTATAAGTGGTGGTGCTTTAGCTAAAGATTTAACCCACGCTGTAACAAGGCTTTCAGAAGATGGTGTTGCTGGAATAATTTCTGGCTTGCCTTTTCCTCAAATGAAAGAAACATATAACTCTCATCCTGTAACCCCACAGGAAATTGCAGATTTAACAGCATTCTTAGCAACCGTAAATGAGCAAGACCCAGATGTAAGAACATCAAGCATTAGCAATTATTTATTAGGAGGAGGAATTGGAGGTATCATTATTTTATTAGGGTTATATTCTTTTTTCTGGATTAAAAGAAAAAAACAACCTGTAAATGATTCAGTATTTGACAGACAAATTCAATCTTATTAAACCAAGTATAACACAACTTTTCATTCATCAATAATACATAAAAATATGAGCTGGATTAAAGACATTATATCGCCTGAAACTCGCAAATGGGAAGAGTTTTACAGAAATAGATTTCAGCATGATCGTATTGTAAGAAGTACGCATGGTGTAAATTGTACAGGAGGTTGCTCCTGGCAAATTCATGTAAAAGAAGGAATAGTTGTTTTTGAAACCCAGCAATTAGATTATCCTTTGATAGATGAAAAACTTCCACCCTATGAACCCCGTGGTTGTCAAAGAGGAATTTCTTATTCTTGGTATTTATATAGCCCTTTAAGAATTAAATATCCATTAATAAGAGGCACTTTATTAGATGCTTATAGAGAAGAAAAAGAAAAAGCAAATGGTAACCCAGTATTGGCTTGGGAAAATCTTCAAAAAAATCAAGAAAAAAGAAAAAGATACCAAAACTCAAGAGGTAAAGGAGGTTTTAGAAGAGCATCTTGGGACGAAGTACTTGAATTAATGGCAGCAGCCAATATTCATACAGCTAAAAAATATGGACCCGACAGAGTTATAGGTTTTTCGCCCATACCTGCAATGTCTATGTTAAGCTATGCATCTGGTGCAAGATTTTTACAATTATTTGGTGGCGTAAACCTTAGTTTTTACGATTGGTATTGCGATTTACCCCCTGCATTTCCTGAAATATGGGGCGAACAAACTGATGTTTGCGAAAGTGCAGATTGGTACAATGCAAAAATGATTGCAGATATGGGTACCAACTTAAACATGACAAGAACACCAGACTGCCACTTCTTTGCAGAATCAAGACACAACGGAACAAAGACTGTTGTTTTTTCTCCAGACTTTAGTCAGTTATGTAAATATGCAGACCAATGGGTGCCTCTTCATGCTGGTAGTGATGGTGCATTTTGGATGGCTGTTACTCACGTTATTTTAAAAGAATATCATTACGATAAACAAACTCCTTATTTTATAGATTATGTAAAAAGATATACAGACAGCCCAATGCTGGTGCATTTGGATAAAACAGAAAAAGGATTTACACCAGGTAGAATGGTAAGAGCCAATGAACTTTCAAAATGGAAAGATATTGAAAATGGCGATTGGAAATTTTTATCTATTGATGAAAAAACAAAAGACTTTGTAGTGCCAAAAGGAACAATGGGTTATCGTTGGGATAAAAATGGGGGCAAATGGAATATGAAATATGAGTGTGGCGAAACTGATAAAAATTACGACCCAGTATTAAGTTTATTAAACTCAAAAGACGAGGTATTAAATATTGAATTTACAGAATTTGGGTTATCAAAAAAAGTAGAAAGAGGTGTACCAGTAAAATGGATAGAAACCAATAATGTAAAAAAAGCTGTTACTACTGTGTATGATTTAATGATGGCTCAATATGGCGTAGATAGAGGCTTAGGAGGAAATTATCCTGTAAGTTATGATGACCCAGATGCTGCATATACACCAGCTTGGCAAGAAATTTTTACAGGAATAGATTCTAAAACATTATTACAATTTGCAAGAGAATGGGCAGATACTGCAAACACTACAGAAGGAAAATGTATGATATTAGTAGGTGCAGGCGTTAATCACTGGTATCATCAAAACCTTACCTACAGAGCAGGAGCTATGGCTTTAATGATGTGTGGCTGTGTAGGAAAAAATGGAGGAGGATTAAACCATTATGTTGGTCAAGAAAAATTAGCTCCTGTAGATTCTTGGGGTTCTATTTCTTTTGCAAAAGATTGGGTACCTGTTTCAAGATTACAACAAGCCCCTCTTTGGCATTACATTAATACTTGTCAATACCGTTATGATGGTCATCATTCCGATTACAACACAACAGACCAAAACAAATGGACAGATAAACACGTTGCAGATACCATTTTTACTTCTGTAAGAAATGGTTGGATGCCTTTCTATCCTCAGTTCAACGAAAATCCTTTAGAGCTTTCTAAACAAGCGGTTGCTAATGGTGCAAAAAATGATGACGAAATAAAAGCCTATGTTCTCGAAAAATTAAAATCAAAAGAATTAAAATATTCTGTAGAACAGCCTGAAGACGAAATAAACTATCCAAGATTATGGTATATATGGCGTGGCAATGCTATTGTAGGAAGCATGAAAGGACATGAGTATGCTTTAAAACATTATTTAGGCACACATAGCAATGTTATTGCAAAAGATGTAGATGAAAAACCAAAAGAAGTTCAATGGCACGATGTAGCACCTGTAGGTAAAATGGATTTAGTGGTTGATTTGAATTTTAGAATGGATTCTTCTGCATTGTATTCTGATATTGTTTTACCTGCAGCATCTTGGTACGAAAAAGCAGATTTAAACAGTACCGACTTACACTCTTTTATACATCCTCTTGGGCAAGCTATTGCTCCAGTTTGGGAATCAAAAACTGATTGGGATATTTTTAAACATCTTGCTAAGGCAACCAGCGAAATGGCTAAAAAATATTTTTCAGAAGTACAAAAAGATGTTGTTGCTACGCCATTATCACACGATAGTGTTGATGAAATAACTCAACCAACAATTAAAGATTGGTATGCAGGAGAGTGCGAAGCAATTCCAGGAATAACCATGCACAAGCTTAGTGTTGTAGAAAGAGATTATACAGACTTGTACGAAAAATTCATCACATTAGGAGAAGGAATTAGAGATAAAGGATTAAGTGCCCACGGCAACCATTATATGTGTAAAGAAGAATTTGATGAAATGTGTAGCTCACAACATTTTCATCAAAGAAAATTCAAAGACAAATTATTACCCTCAATACAAGAAGACGAATGGGCTGCCAATGCAGTGCTTCATCTTTCTTCTTTAACCAATGGAAAACTTACCAAAAAAGCCTACGAGTACATGGAAAAGAAAACAGGATTAAGTCTTGTTGATTTATCTGATGATACTTTGGGCGTAAAAATTCGTTATGCAGATTTGTTAGCAAAACCTCATCGTTACAACACTTCACCTGTTTGGTCTGGTTTAATGAATAATGGAAGAGCTTATTCTGCTTACACCTACAATGTAGAAAGATTAGTGCCTTGGAGAACCTTAACAGGCAGACAACATTTTTATTTAGACCAAGAAATGTATATAGCTTATGGTGAGCATTTGCCAACTTTTAAACCAGCTCCAAGCCCAGAAGTGTATGGCGATTTAAGAGAAACATGGAAAAAAGGAAAAGCAAAAGCTTTAAATTATTTAACACCACACGGCAAATGGCATATACACTCTACCTACATGGAAAATTTAAGAATGCTTACACTTTCAAGAGGTATGGAGCCTTGCTGGTTAAGCGAAAAAGATGCAGAAGAATTAGGCATAAAAGATAATGATTGGGTAGAAGTTCATAACGATCATGGTGTGTATGTTACAAGAGCTTGTGTAAGTTCAAGAATACCACCAGGTGTGTGTATTGTTTATCACGTTCCAGAAAGAACTGTTGGTATTCCTAAATCTCAATTAAGAGACAATCGTAGAGGTGGAGGGCATAACAGTGTAACACGTATTCACTTAAAACCCAATTATTTGAATGGAGGCTACGGACAATTCTCTTATCATTTTAATTATTGGGGTCCTGTAGCTCCTCAAAGAGATACACATGTTATTGTAAAGAAAATGGAAAAATTAGTTTGGTAAAATTTTAAAATTCATAACTCATAATTTAAAGCTCATGGATATTCGTTCACAAATTGCAATGGTTTTTCACTTAGATAAGTGTATAGGTTGTCATACCTGCTCTATTGCATGTAAAAATATTTGGACAGACCGTAAAGGTGCTGAATATATGTGGTGGAATAATGTTGAAACAAAACCTGGCACAGGTTATCCATCAAAATGGGAAGATCAAGGCATTTACAAAGGCGGTTGGGAAAAAAATAAAGATGGAAATATAAACCTAAAAGGTGCAGGAAAAAGACGTGGCTTAACAAATATTTTTTACAACCCCAACTTACCTGTAATAGATGATTATTACGAACCATTTACTTACAAATATTTAGATTTAATAGAATCGCCAGAAAAAGATGATCAACCAACTGCACGACCTGTTTCATTAATAACAGGAAAACCTATTGATATAAAAATGGGACCCAATTGGGATGATGATTTAAGTGGCACACCTGATTATGCACGCAACGATCCAAATTTTAAAAATATTTCTCCCGAAGAAAAAGAAGTAATGTTTCAGTTAGAAAAAATGGCTTTCTTCTATCTTCCAAGAATTTGTAATCATTGCTTAAACCCTGCCTGTGTTGCATCTTGCCCATCTGGAGCAATTTACAAACGTGGCGAAGATGGAGTAGTATTAATCAATCAAGAAGTGTGCAGAGCTTGGAGAATGTGTGTTACGGCTTGCCCTTATAAAAAATCTTATTACAACTGGCATACAGGAAAATCAGAAAAATGTATTTTATGTTATCCTCGTATGGAAGCAGGTTTAGCTCCTGCATGTATGCACTCTTGTGTAGGAAGAATAAGATACTTGGGCGTTTTATTATACGATGCTTCAAAAATTGAAGAAACAGCCAAAGCAGACGAAAAAGATTTAATTCAAAAACAGTTAGATATTATCCTAAACCCTTTTGATGAAAATGTAATTAGAGAAGCAAAGAAAAATGGCGTTGCAGATTCAACCATTCATGCAGCACAAAATTCGCCCATTTACAGATTTGTAAAAGAATGGAAATTGGCTTTACCGCTACATCCTGAATTTCGTACTTTACCCATGTTGTTTTATGTACCACCATTATTACCTGTTATGGCAACAGTAAAGAAAACAGATAATGCAGAACAACAAGATAAAATGCACCCTATTGCAAAAAAATGGGAAGACAATTGGTTGTACGATACAAGCACCAAAGAACTTTGGGGCACTTTAGACCAAATTCGTTTTCCATTAAAATATATTGCCAATTTATTTAGTGCCGGTGATGAAGAATTGATAAAAGAAAAATGGAAAAAATTAATGGCAGTTCGTATTCATCGTAGAAAAGTTACAGTAGGCGATATAAGCGATGAAAAAGTTACAGAAACCTTACGAGATGCAAACATGACTGCCGAAGAAGCAGATGCCATTTATGCTTTAACCTCTTTACCAAAATTTGAAGAACGCTTTGTAATTCCTGCTGCTCACAGAGAGCAAGCTATTGAAATGATGGATTTTACAGGAGATACAAAAGGAGGTACAGGTTTTGGAATAAAAAAACCAGTAGTAAGAGGAATTTAAAATTGCTGTGCAAAAAATATTATTCATTAAAAACTAAAGTCAATGGAAATAGAACAAAATACAATAACAGAAGAAACATTAACCAAAAATACATTGGCAAACTATGAATTATTGGCAAATCTTTTTGTGTATCCTAAAAGCGAAATGTATAAACAAGAAGTAAAAAATGTGTATGATTATTTGCAAAAAAATTATACACCCTTTGCTCCAATGTTAGAGCCTTTTGTAGCATTTGTAAAAGAGTCTTCTATTGTAGAAATTCAGGAATTGTTTTTAAGATCATTCGATTTACAAGCATTAACAACATTAGATATTGGGTTTATTTTATTTGGTGAAGATTATAAAAGAGGAAAACTCTTGGTTCATTTAAACGAAGAACACAAAAAAGCAGGCAATATCTGTGAAACAGAATTAGCCGATCATTTACCCAATCTTTTAAACTTATTACCCAAAATAGAAGATGTTGCTATGCAAACAGAAATTGCACAGTTTTTACTACTGCCTGCATTAGAAAAAATGATAGACGAATTTTCTATTGAAAAAATTGAAAAGAAAGATTCTGTTTACAAAAAACATCAAAAAGTTTTGTTGGAGTATTCTCAAAACTACAGAACAATTTATCAAAGTTGTGTTTGGGCTTTATTTCTTGTTATGCAAAAAGATTTTAATTACGAACCCACCACAACAAAACGCAGCAACAACAATTCTTTTTTAAACAAAGAAGAAACAATAAAAGATTTCTGTGAAAGCATAGAATCGGAAATGCTTACAGAAAAATAAACCCATTTATTTTATAAAATTTTTAATAAAGAAACTATGAACTACTTAGATAATTTTATTTTAATTGTGTTACCTTATGTTGCATTAGCTACATTTTTAATAGGCTCTATCTATCGCTACACAAGCAGAAAATTTCAGGTTTCCTCGTTATCATCTCAGTTTCTGGAAGGAAAAAAGTTATTCATGGGTTCTGTACCTTTTCACTGGGGAATTGTATTTATTTTCTTAGGACATTTAATTGCATTTACCATTCCAAAAGGCGTACTTGCCTGGAACAGTCAACCAGTAAGATTAATGGTTTTAGAAATTACTGCATTCATTTTTGGCATTAGTATGTTGGTGGGCTTAATTAATCTTTTTATAAGAAGATATACAACCCCACGTTTAAAATATGTTACCAATAAAATGGATTTTGCCATTTACATTTTATTAATTCTACAAACCTTTGCAGGCTTATGGATTGCCTATAATTTTAGATGGGGTTCTTCTTGGTTTTCTACTTTACTAACGCCTTATTTGTATTCCATTTTTAAATTTCAACCAGATATTACTGCAGTTGCATTATTGCCCTGGACAGTAAAATTACATATTATGGGGGCTTATCTCATTATTGGTATTCTTCCTTTTTCAAGGTTAATACACATGCTGGTTCTTCCATTAAATTATATATGGCGACCTTATCAACAAGTAATGTGGAATTGGGATAAAGATAAAGTTCGTAGCAGCAAATCTCCATGGTCGGTACATCGTCCTAAAAATACTTAGTTATGCTTTTGAATATTGTAACAGATGAGCAACTGCTAACAAGCCAAATAGTAAAAACAATTTTACTTATTATACTTGCAGGAGGCATCGTTTTCAATATTTACAAGCTATTTAAAACTCCTGTTTTTTTAAAACGCATACTACATTTTTTTCTTGTAGCCTCTCTTTCTGTTATTGCCTTTTTTATTTTTAAAGTATATAAAACAGATGCTGCAATGCTAAAAAATTTTGAGTATGTAACAGGTACAACCATTGGTTATTGCAATGTTTTTGCAGAAGGCGAAGGCATACGTTTTGAATATGAAATAAATGGCATTAAGTACAGCAACTGCAACTCTTTTCACCCTATTGCAAAAAATAATATTATAGTGCCTAATGGAAAATATACAGTAAGAGTTGCAAAAAAATATCCCGATAAAGGAAGAATGATTTTTAATAAACCAGTAGAATAATTTAAACCTACAAATATGAATCAGCAAAGTAATAAATTAGCATACAGAATACTCTTTCTAAACACGTTTGCATTCATGGTTTGTTTTGCTGCATGGATGATAAATGGTGTGTTAGTAACCTATCTTGTAGATAGAGGTGTATTTAATTGGAGTCCTATAAAAATAGGATGGTTGTTAGGAGTTCCTGTTTTAGTGGGTTCTATTTTTCGTTTACCAATAGGCATATTAACAGATAAGTTTGGAGGCAGATGGATGATAACAATTATTTTGTTATTAACTGCTTTGCCTATGTATTTTTTATCAGCAGCCAATAATTATACTGCTTTTTTAATGCTCAGCTTTGGTTTTGGAATTGCAGGAACTTGCTTTGCAGCAGGTGTGGCTTATACAAGTTTATGGTTTCCTAAAGAAAAACAAGGTACAGCATTGGGTATTTTTGGCGTAGGAAATACAGGTGCAGCACTTACCACTTTTTTTGCCCCTACCATTTTAAAAACACTAACACACAATAGCGAAAACATTGAAGCCTGGCGAACACTTCCTAAACTTTATGCAGCTATACTTTTACTAACAGCAGTTGTTTTTTTTCTCTCCACAAAAAACAAAATACCTGCCGAATCTAAAACAATGAAAGAAAGATTGTTGCCTTTAAAACAAGTAAGGGTTTGGCGTTTTGGCATTTACTATTTTTTTGTATTTGGAAGTTTTGTTGCACTATCACAATGGTTAATTCCTTACTATGTTAATGTATATGCTTTAACTATTGTATCTGCAGGGTTTATGGCTGCTGCATTTAGTTTACCTGCTGGTATTTTTAGAGCTGCAGGAGGCTGGTTGTCTGATAAAGTTGGAGCAAGAATGGTATTATTATGGACCTTAGGAATATGCTTAGTGTGTATGGTATTTTTATTTATTCCTCGAATGGAAATTCAAGCACCAGGGCAAGGTATTATGGCTTCAAAAGCAGGTATTGTAAAAGCTGTATCAGAAAAAGAAATTGTTATTGATGAAGATACTTATACGCTTCAAAACAAAGTTGGCGACTCTTCAGATGTTGCTATTCGTTTTGGTATTCATCACAACGAAGAGGGATTTTTATTATTACCCACCACTACATTTCATCAGGTGCCAAATGTAAAAACAGGAGATAAAGTTTTAAAAGGAGAATTAATAGCAAAAGGCGTTTCCTTAATTTATTTTCAGGCAAACAAATGGATTTTTTCAGGGCTTGTTTTTATTATAGGAATGATGATGGGGCTTGGCGGTGCTGCTGTATTTAAACACATTTCAGATTATTATCCTACAAGCATTGGAACAGTTGGAGGAATTGTAGGAGTGTTAGGTGGTTTAGGAGGATTTTTTGGACCAATAATTTTTGCTTATCTACTTAAACAAACAGGTATTTGGAGCTCTTGTTGGATGTTTCTTGCTGCATTGGTAGCTGTTTGTATTGTATTGCAACGCACAGCAATAAAAGCTGTAACTAAAAAAAATAATGTAGCACAAGTGTAAAAATAATTTTACACGAAAAGTACTTTGTATAAATAGATGCTAATAAAATAATTTTATATAAAAAGATAGAGAGGAATTTTAAAAAGTATGAAAAACTTGGTAAGCCATATTTTAAAACAAGAAATTAAGCAAGGAGTTGAAACACTTTCTCCAGCATACTTTGCTTTAGTTATGGCTACAGGAATAATTTCTATTGGTGCTTTTTTAATGAATATGCAATGGATAGCTACCATTCTTTTTGTGCTTAATAATATCTTTTATGTGCTGTTATGGGTTCTTACTATTGCTCGTTGTATTTGGTGTTTTTCGTTTTTAAAAAAAGATATAACAAATCACTTGTCAAGCACTGGTTTTTTTACCCTTGTTGCAGGAACATGTGTTTTGGGTATTCAATATTTAACGATGTACGAAAACTTGGCAATAGCATTGTTGTTGCTAGTTTTTGGCGTTTTATTGTGGCTCTTTTTAACCTATACAATTTTTACAACTCTTACTACACAACAAGATAAACCTACATTAGACAAAGGCATTACAGGAGGCTGGCTTACTGCAATAGTTGCTACACAATCTGTATCTATTTTAAGTGCTTTAATTGCCTCTCATATAGCACAACCATATAGAGTTGAAATTAATTTCTTTGCTTTATCTATGTGGCTTTGGGGAGGTATGTTTTACATCTGGATTATTTCACTCATTTTTTACAGATATACTTTTTTTAAATTTTCTCCCAATGATCTTGCCCCTCCTTATTGGATAAATATGGGTGCAATGGCAATATCAACATTAGGGGGCTCTGTATTAATTTTAAATGCACCTAGTGCTCCTTTTTTAGAATCGTTAGTACCATTCATAAAAGGGTTTACTGTTTTTTATTGGGCTACTGGAACATGGTGGATTCCTATGTTAATCATCTTGGCAATTTGGCGACACGTTATAAAAAAATATCCTTTAAAATACGACCCCCTGTATTGGGGTGCTGTGTTTCCTCAAGGTATGTATGCAGTTTGCACTTTTCGTATGTCAAAAGCATTGCACATGCCGTTTTTACACTACTTTTATGAGGTATTTATTTACATTGCTATTGTGGCTTGGAGTTTTACTTTTTTGGGATTGCTTCGATTTCTTTTTACAAAATATAGAAACATACATTTTAAAATTAAAACCACTAATTAAATGAATAACATTTTTGAAAACATAGAAAATAAAAATCCCGACTACATTAAAAGATTTGTAGATAAAGAAGAAGGAAACTCCGACCCTGTTTATTCACCTATGGCTCCTCCAGATGCTTATAAACCACCAGCTATAGAGGCTGTTCCTTACGAAGAACTTCATGCAATGTTGCAAACATTAATAGACGAACATAAAATAACGCTACAAAAAATTAAAGATTTAGAAGACACTCTAATTGAAATAAAAACTGATGGCGTTAATAAAGAAAGAAACAAAAAACTAAGTGATTTTTTCGAATTTTTAGATAAAAATATTGTGTTGCATAACTTAAAAGAAGAACGTGTTTTATTTCCATTTATTCATGATAGAATGATTGATAATGGAGAGCATGGATCTGGTGCAATTCCAGATACAGCAGTTGATATGCTTGAAAACGACCACATAAAAACAATGGAATTAGCAACACTCACTTTTAGTTTAATGGGCATTACATCTCGTATTACAGATCCTATTTCAAAAGCTTTGTTATTAGATACTGCAATAGAACAAGGATTGGCTTTAGTAGAGTTGTTGCGTTTGCACATTTTTAGAGAAGACAATGTTGTTTTTCCTTTAGCACATAAATATTTAACAGCAGAAGATTTTATTGAAATAACCAAGCAAATGAAAAAATATTTTTCGATTGATTTAGGTAAAAAATAATAGCTAAACAAAGGGAGTATGCTTACAGACAAATTTAATCGTACACACAATTATTTGCGAATTTCATTAACCGATAAATGCAATTTGCGTTGTACTTACTGTAACCCTGTTGATTTACCAAGAGGTTATTTTTCTCATTCAACAAAAATGTCTGCAGATGAAATAGAAAAAATAGCCACCGCATTTGTAGAGCAAGAAATAACAAAAATTCGTCTTACTGGTGGCGAACCTTTGGTAAGAAAAGATGCAAGAGAAATTATACAACGTCTTTCGAAACTCAATGTAGAATTGGCTATTACAACCAATGGTGTTTTTGTACATGAATATATAGATACATTTAAAACAGCAAGAATAAAAGCTGTAAACGTAAGTCTTGACACTTTAAATAAAAGCAAAAATCAACTTATTTCGGGTAGAGATGAATTTAACAGAGTAAAAGAAAATATCAATCTTTTGTTGCAAAATAATTTTCATGTAAAAGTAAATATGGTTGTAATAAAAGACATGAACGAACATGAAATTTTGGATTTTGTTGCTTGGACCAAAAACGAAAATGTACATGTAAGATTTATAGAGTTTATGCCATTTGCTGGCAATCATTGGAGTAGCAATAAAGTTTTTTCTTACAAAGAAATTTTAAATGTAATTGCATCTACATACCAGTTTTCTTCATTACATCATGATAAACATGATACAGCAATGCAATTTAAAATTCCAGAATATAAAGGAACTTTTGCAATTATTAGCACCATGAGCAAACCCTTTTGTGCAGGTTGCAATCGTTTAAGATTAACCACTGATGGAAAAATGAAAAACTGCCTTTTCTCCAAATCAGAAGTTGATATTTTAAGTGCATTAAGAAGAGGCGAAAACATTGTTCCTTTAATTCAACAATGTGTTTTAGAAAAAGAAGAAGCATTAGGAGGTCAGTTTAATTATTTTGATGGTAACTTAGAAGCATCAAAAATTCAAAACCGCAGTATGATAAATATTGGTGGTTAACTAAAATAACTGTTTAATATGCGTATTCTTCTTACAGGTGCAAATGGCTATATAGGCATGAGGTTGTTGCCAGTTTTGGTAGAAGCTGGTCATGAAGTAACATGTGTAATAAGAGATAAAAATAGATTCAAGCCTTCAAAAGATTTATTGGATAAAGTACAAATTATTGAATTCGATTTTCTTCATCCAGAAAATGCAGTACAGAATTTTAAAAACAAAGAATTTGATGTTGCTTACTATCTTATTCATTCTTTAGCAGATACTTCATCTACACTAAAAGAGTATGAATTAAGAGCTGCAGGGTGTTTTGTATTAGTAGCATTGCTTACTCAAGTAAAACAAATTGCTTATTTAAGTGGTATAAGTAACGACCAAGATTTATCTAAACATTTAACTGCAAGAAAAGTAGTAAAAGATGTATTCATTAAATCGGGTATTCCTTACACCATTTTTGAAGCTGGAATTATTGTTGGTTCAGGAAGTGTTTCTTTTGAAATTATTAGAGACTTAACTGAAAAACTTCCTGTAATGATTGTGCCTCGTTGGTTAAATTCAAAATGTCAGCCAATAGCTATTAGAAATGTAATTTATTATTTAGAGCATTGTATTTTAAACGAAAAAACCTTTTATAAAACTTTTGAAATTGGTGGACCCGATGTTTTATCTTACAAACAAATGTTATTGGATTTAGCAGCAGTAAGGGGGTATAAAAGATACATCATAGCCTTGCCTGTTTTATTTCCTGGAGTTTCGGCTTACTGGCTTTATTTTACAACATCTGCCAATTATACTGTTGCAAAACAATTAGTGCATAGTATGAAAAATGATGTTGTTTGTAAAGAGTTTTCTATTCGTGAAATAATACCTCAAGAATTAATTAATTATAAAGGTGCTATACAAATGGCTTTCAAGCGTATTGAACAAAATATGGTAATTTCAAGTTGGACAGACTCTGCCTCAAGCAGTTTGAATTATTTAGATGTAAACCAATTTATTGAAGTACCCGTAAATGGTTGTTTTAAAGATAAAAAATGGACTGAAATACCTAATGAAGAAATAGAAGAAGTAGCCAATAGATTTTTTAGTATTGGTGGAGAAAATGGTTGGTATTATGCTGATATGCTTTGGAGAATGCGTGGTGTAATTGATAAACTATTTGGAGGTGTAGGATTAACTCGAGGAAGAAGAAGTAAAGTAGATATTGAAACTGGCGACACTATTGACTTTTGGAGAGTAATATTAGCAGATAAAAAAAATCATAGATTATTATTATTTGCAGAAATGAAATTACCCGGCGAAGCTTGGTTGGAATTTGTAATAGTAAATAATGGCAATCGTTCTATATTAAAACAAACGGCAACATTTAGACCTAAAGGAATTATGGGAAGAAATTATTGGTACGCTATGTTGCCTTTTCATTTTTTTATTTTTAGAAATATGCTAAAACGAATTGCAGGGAAAAAATAAATTTTAAAAAGAATAGCAATGGTAAGCGTTTCAGAAGCAAAAAAATTAATTAAAGAAAATTGTTTAATAGAAATAATCAAAGAAATTTCATTGATACAAGCAGTGGGTTTTGTAATAGCAGAAAAAATGTATGCCCCTTTCGATACGCCTCATTTCAATCAATCTGCTATGGATGGTTATGCTTTTTCTTTTGAAGATTGGGATAAAACTTCTGACTTAGAAATTATAGGAGAAGTGCAAGCTGGCAACGTTTTTCAGGAAAAAATTTCTGCTATGAAAGCTGTAAGAATTTTTACAGGTGCTGCCTTACCAAAAGATGTTGATACCGTAGTAATTCAAGAAAATGTAATTAGAACAGATAATACAATTTCCATAAAAAATGATTTGCTTAAAAAAGGAAATAATATTCGATTAATAGGCTCTCAAACAAAAAAAGGAGAATTGATTGCAGAAGCAAATCAAATTATAACACCTGCTACTATTTCATTTTTAGCAAGCTTTGGCATCT
The DNA here is from genome assembly GCA_026931905.1 of Chitinophagales bacterium. GTDB lineage: Bacteria > Bacteroidota > Bacteroidia > Chitinophagales > Chitinophagaceae > UBA1930. The sequence goes on along the minus strand of JAIXLB010000020.1, from coordinate 21,055 downwards.
ATAAAATAAAAGTGTATTACAACCCAAGCATAAGTATTATTACAACAGGAAAAGAATTACTGCAACAAAACGAACAACTAACAGAAGGAAAAATTTACGAATCCAATTCTTACACTTTAATTGCTGCCTTACAACAAATGAATATTTCACCAACTTCTGTACAAACTGTAGATGATGATGAGGCTGCAATAACAAAAGCCATTCGGCAACAATTACAATCAAATATTGTATTAATTACAGGTGGTATTTCTGTTGGTGATTATGATTTTGTAAGCTCTGCTCTTGAAAAATGTGGTGTTAAAAAAATATTTCATAAAGTAAAACAAAAACCTGGTAAACCCTTTTATTTTGGCACTTTCGGGCAAACATTAATTTTTGCTTTACCCGGAAATCCTGCATCTGTATTAAGTTGTTTTTATGAATATGTTGTAGAAGCTATTGGTTTTTTTTCAAAGAAAAACTATTATAAAAAATTACAGCTACCATTAGCAAATGATTACTCAAAAAAACGAGGACTAACTTTTTTCTTAAAAGGAAAAATACAAAATAATTCAGCATTTATTTTAAGTCATCAAGAGAGTTATAAAATGAACTCTTTTGCTGAAGCAAATTGTTTAATAGAGTTGGCAGAAGACAAAGAGAATTATTTTAAAAACGATATTGTAAATGTGTTGATGCTAAATTAATATCAATGAATACCGAAACCCTTTTGTTGTTTTATTTGCTTTTATTTTTTGTTGCATTTATGTACTCATCTGTAGGGCATGGTGGAGCAAGTGGCTATTTAGCATTAATGGCATTTTTTTCTTTTGCACCAGTAACTATGCGACCAACAGCTTTGCTATTAAATATTTTTGTTTCGCTCACCTCGTTTATACAATATTATCGTGGCAAACATTTTAAGTGGAAATTATTTTATCCTTTTGCCATAGCATCTGTACCTGCTGCTTTTATTGGAGGTTTAGTAACTATTAATCCCAAATGGTATAAAATAATTTTAGGCATTTTATTGTTGTTTTCTGTTATTAGACTTTTAGGAATAAAGACAGATGAAAACAAACCGCATAAAAAACAAAGTTTACTATTATCCCTATTAATTGGAGCATTGATTGGCTTACTTTCAGGAATGATAGGCATTGGTGGTGGAATAATTTTAAGCCCAGTTATTTTACTTTTACAGTGGGGCAATATGAAGCAAACAGCAGCAGTTTCTGCTTTGTTTATTTTAGTTAATTCTCTTGCAGGAATGGCAGGATTATTTACCAAACAATTTCATTTCGACTCATCAATGCTTACCATGATTGTTATTGCTTTTGTAGGCGGGTTATTGGGTTCTTATTTAGGTGCATTAAAAATTAATAACACAATGCTGAAAAAAGTTTTGGCTATTGTGTTGTTAATGGCTTCTGTAAAATTATTGCTTGCGTGAACAAAAAAATAAACCATATTGAAGCCTATATTTTAGCAGGAGGCAAAAGTTCAAGAATGGGAACAGATAAGGGTTTGCTGCCATTTAGAGAAAAGGTTTTAGTGGAATGGGTCGTTGAAAAATTGCAACAAGTTTTTGAAAAAGTAACCATCATTTCAAACAACAAGGAGTACAAAATATTTAATATTGATGTTGTTGAAGATATTATAAAAGAGATTGGACCAGCAGGAGGAATTTTTACAGCATTGCAACACAGTAAAGCAAATAAAATTTTTGTAGTGAGTTGTGATATGCCTTTTATTACCAAACAAAGTATAGAATTTATTGTTGAAAAAAGTATCAATAGCGAAATAACAATTCCTGTATTTGAAAATAAAATACAGCCCTTGTTTGGTGTGTATGCCAAACAATGTTTTAAGCAATGGCAACAACTTGTTGAACAGAAAATGATTAAATTGCAAGAAATGATTACACACTTTAATGTACTAAAAATTGATGTAACCAATCATGAATTATTTAATAAAAATGTATTTATGAATGTGAACGATAAAAACGATTTAGCTAAAGCATTACAAAACTTTAATCATGAAAATTAGTGTACTTGTTTTTGGGCAAATTGCTGAAATTGTAAACACAGAAAAGTTGATTTTACAAAATGTAAAAGATACCGATGAGTTGAATGAACAATTAAAAAAAGAGTATCCTCTCTTACAAAAATTAGCTTATTCAATAGCGGTCAATAAAAAAATAATTCAAAGCAATACCATATTAACCAATGAAGATGTGGTAGCCATTCTACCACCTTTTTCAGGAGGATAAAAATGCAAAACAAAAATTCATATAACCGATACCAACGCCAAATAATTTTAAAAGAATTAGGCAGCAATGGGCAACAAAAACTTTTTAAGGCTAAAGTACTTGTAGTGGGTGCTGGAGGTTTAGGATGTCCTGCATTGCAATATTTAGCTGCCGCAGGTGTTGGTACAATTGGTATTGTAGATTTTGATGTTATTGAGTTATCTAATTTGCAAAGACAAACTTTATACAATATTGATGATATAGGAAAATATAAAGCAATAACTGCTATACAAAAACTACAAGCATTTAACCCTGAAATAAATTTTATTACACACTGCTTAAAGCTTACTAATATCAATGCTCTTAGCATAATTGTAAACTATGATATAGTACTTGATGGTACAGATAATTTTGCAACACGTTATTTAATAAATGATGCTTGCACAATTTTAAACAAACCTTTAATTTATGGTGCTATACTTCGTTTTGAAGGGCAAGTGGGCGTTTTTAATTGTTTAGATAAAGAGAAAAATTTACAAACAAATTATAGAGATTTATTTCCTGAACCACCAGAGCCAACAGAGGTTTTGTCTTGCAATGAAGCAGGAGTTTTGGGTGTGTTGCCAGGAATTATTGGTACATTGCAAGCCACAGAAGTTATAAAAATTATTACACAAATTGGTAAACCATTGTACAATAAAATTCTTTCTTACAATGTGCTAAATAATTTTTTTTACGAATTTGATGTTTCTATTAATAAAAACAATCAAACAATAATTCCGCAAACAAAAACCGAGTTTGAAAATTTTAATTACGATTGGTTTTGTGGTATAAAAAAACAGCCCAACGAAATTTCAATCAATGATTTTGAAGCCCTAAGAACAAATGAAAATATAACCATTATTGATGTAAGAGAATACGATGAAATGCCTTTTGTTGTTGAGTTTAAGCATATTCAAATTCCGTTGAGTTTATTTGAAAATAAAATAAGCAATCAAACACTAACCAATAAAATTGTTGTTTTTTGCCAGTCTGGAAAAAGAAGTTTACAGGCATTAAAAATGATTCAAGAAAAAAACCCTGCAATACAAGTATTTAGTTTGCATGGAGGCATTGAAGCATGGAAAAAACATCAACTAAAAAATTTAATCAATCAATAACTTTTAAAAATAGACTAATTATAAAAGTTTTATTGAAGTATAGTTTCATTTATTGAGAATCTATTTTGCGCAAGTAAAAAAAAACATTGGTGCACATAGTATTTTTTTAGGTCAGGTTCGTAATGATATTATTAACCAACAAGAAGTAAAAGCTATAGAATACAGTGCTTACAACGAAATGGCAGAAGAAAAATTTCATGAAATAAGAGAGGACGCTTTTAAAAAATATGATTTGATTTGTATGCACATTTATCATAGCATGGGTGTAGTAAATGCAGGCGAAATAAGTTTGTTTGTTTTTGTTTCATCTGCTCATAGAAAAGAAGCAATAAAGGCTTGCGAAGAAATTGTTGAACGAATAAAAAAAGAAGTTCCCGTTTGGGGAAAAGAAGTTTTTGTTAATGAAAACCATCAATGGAAAATAAATTCTTAAAACTATATGATAGATATTACCAATAAAATAAAAACGCATCGCTTAGCTATTGCTCAAGCTATTGTAACAGTAAGCAAACAAGCAACCATTGAAGCTATAAAAAATAAAACAGTACCTAAGGGAGATGTAATAGAAGCAAGTAAAATAGCAGGATTATTTGCTGTAAAAAAAACCAGTGAAATGATTCCCGATTGTCATCCTTTGCCTATTGAGTTTACACAAATAAAACACACTATTGAAAATTTAAACATTATTGTAGAAATAGAAGTGCATACCATTTATCGTACAGGAGTTGAAGTTGAAGCAATGCATGGGGCTTCTGTTGTAGCTCTTACTCTATACGATATGCTTAAACCAATTGATAAAGAAATTGAAATAAAAAGCATAAAACTTTTAAAGAAAAAAGGAGGAAAATCGCAATACACAGAAAAGCTTTCAAGAGAAATTAATGCAGCAGTAGTTGTTTGTAGCGATAGTATTGCAGCAGGAAAAAAACAAGATAGTGCAGGAAAAGCTATTATGAATAAATTAGAAAAACTACAAGTTGCTGTTAAAGAATATTGTATTATACCCGATGAAATAGAAAATATACAAAACAAAGTGCAACAACTATACAACGATAATACAGATATAATAATTTTTACAGGAGGTACTGGCTTGTCTTCAAGAGATGTAACACCAGAAGCATTAAAGCCAATGCTTGATAGAGAAATACCAGGTATTGGTGAAGCTGCAAGAAGTTTTGGGCAAGAGCTTACACCTTACTCTATGCTATCGAGAAGTTTTGGAGGATTAAAAGGAAAAACTTTAATAGTTGCACTGCCAGGTTCTACCAGAGGTGCAACAGAAAGTATGGATGCTTTATTTCCTTACTTGTTGCACATTTTTAAAGTAATGGAAAATATAAGACATGATGCGTAAACGCTTTTTATAAATCAAAACCACTAAAGGGTTTTCGCCACCAAGAAACCCCTTTAATATCTTTTAAAAAATCGGTTTTTTTTCTTTTAGAAATAGGAAGCATAACATCGCCTTGCATTATAATTTGTCCTCCATTGGTACGAACATATTTCTTAATTTGATTTTTATTAATGATAAAAGAATTGTCATTCTGATTGAAATGAAGAATCTGCCGGGTTTTCCTTGTCATTCTGAGCGTAAGCTAAGAAAAAAAGAATGTCATGTTGAGCGTAAGCGAAACATCTGCCCAAACCATAGTACTGCTTTTCAGGAGATCCTTCGCTTCGCTCAGGATGACAAAAAAAATAAAAAAATCTTTGTCATAATTTTTTAATTTTTGGTTGCTTTGTTTGCTAAACAAGGAATAATTATTAAACCAAACACTTATCTGTTGGCTTCATGCTTATTTTTACACAGCATATAATACAATATCATGGCCTCTTATTTCAATACAGCAGATACTCTTAATTTTTTATCTAAACTTACTATTCGTAGGGCATGGAATGCTTTTAAAGTTTGGTCAAGTTTTCAATTAAGTAAATTAACTCATAAACCCATTCAATGGGGTTATCCTATTTCTATTTCTTTTGAACCAACCACCAGTTGCAATCTAAGATGTCCTGAATGTCCCAGTGGATTAAGGCAATTTACCAGACCAACGGGTATGTTAAACCCAGCATTTTTCAATAAAACTATTGATGAAATTTATAAAGATGTAATGTACCTTATTTTCTATTTTCAGGGAGAGCCTTATTTGAACCCCACCTTTTTGGAAATGGTAAAATATGCTCACGACAGAGGTATATATACAGCCACCAGTACCAATGCCCACTATCTTACAGAAGAAAAAGCAAAAAAAACAGTAGAAAGCGGTTTGGATAGATTAATAATTTCTATAGATGGTACAACACAAGAAGTATATCAGCAATACAGACGTGGTGGTAAATTAGAAAAAGTGTTACAAGGAGCAAGAAATATTGTAAAATGGAAAAAAGAATTAAAAAGCAAAACACCTTTTATATTTTTTCAATTTTTAGTTGTAAGACCAAACGAACATCAAATAGAAGAAGTAAAAAAATTAGGAAAAGAAATAGGTGTAGATCAAGTACGTTTTAAAACAGCACAGGTATATGATTACGAAAACGACCCCAACCAATTAATTCCTACCAACGAAAAATACAGCAGGTACAAAAAAGATAAAGAAGGAGATGTGAAAATAAATAGTGGTATGAACAACTATTGTTGGCGTTTATGGCATGCCAATGTAATAACTTGGGATGGCTTGGTTGTACCTTGTTGTTTTGATAAAGATGCTACCCATCAATTAGGTAATTTAAAAAGTGAAAACTTTAAAGATATATGGCAGAATGGAAATTATAAAGATTTTAGAACCAAAATAATGCAGAGCAGAAAAAACATTGATATATGTGCAAATTGTAGTGAAGGTTTAAAGGTTTGGGAACGATAGAAAATTACCATTTAAAAAAATCTTCTGAAATTAATTTTTTTATTCAAAAGTTTGGCTAATTTTAGCCCTTAATCATCAATTTATTAAATAAAACATCGGTTATGAAAAAACAATTACTTTTTATTTTTTTATTAGCTATAAGCTATACTGGTTGGGCACAAACTGTATCTATAGCAGACCCAAATATGGCTGGAGCTTCTCCAAATGTTATTTCAGGAGGATCTACTTACCATGCTGTTGAAGCCATTTATTTAAACTCTGAAATAGGAGCAACTAATTTTATAGGAGCTGGCAATGAAATACAATCCATAAAATTTGCCTGTACTACTACAAGTACTGGAACAATACCAACCACAATTCCAGGGTATAGTATTTATATGAAAAATGTGCCTACTACAAGTACAACATTAGCAAATGGAACTTATTCATTATCAGGTTATACTTTAGTATTTACTGGAAGTATAAATATTCAATCTGCAGGTCCTCGATTTTCATTTCTTTTCGATGCAAGTGCTACATTAACCACACCATTTGCTCGTACTGCAGGTACTAATTTACAGGTTTTAATTATTAGAAATAGTGGATCAGCTACATCAGGAACGTACGATTGGGATTGCTCTAATGGTAATGCTGTTGCAGGAGCTAGTGCATTAACCTCAAGAAGGTATAACGGTACAGGAGTACCTGCTGAAAACAGCACAATCTTAGCACCTTCAGCCTTTAGACCTGCTATACAATTAATTAGACCAATAGCTACTGATGCTTCTATTTCATCTATTTTAAACACCCCTTCACCTTCTTGCTTTAATACAGCACAATCTATATCTGTTACTTTAAAAAATACAGGTACATCCAATATTGCTATTGGAACTTGTCCTGTAAAAATAGATGTTACAGGTGCAGGAACTTATACCTCTACTCTATCAAATACTGGAGTACTGGCAGCAAACGCTACAGAAATAGTAACTTTTTCATCAATACCAATGACAGCAGAAGGTGCTTATAATATAAAAGTTTATAGCCAATTACCAGGCGATTCAAATGCTTCAAACGACACTATGAGTTTTACTATTACTAATACAGGTGTTTATATAACTTATCCAGTTTCAACAGGTGCAGAACTTTCTAATCCACTTGTTTTTCAATATCTAAAAACCTTAAGTGGTGGTAACCATTGGAATTTAAATATTGCATTAACTGCAAGTACTACTGGAGCTTTTAAAAATGCAGATTTAACAGATTCTATTTATCCTCATTCTGGAAAAGGATTTTATGTGTGGGATAGTTATTCTGGTGCAAGTAGTGCTGGTCATAGAGCTGTTTTATATGCTGGTTGTTTTAGTTTTTCATCACCAGCGTCTATATCTTTTTGGATGACAAACGATAACTCGTTATCAACATTTTTAGATAGTATTTATGTGGTTTACTCTTCAGATAAAGGTCAAACATGGAATAGAATTCCAGGTGCTGGCTTTGGAAGATTTAATGGTGCAGCCCCTACCCCAATTTGGGTAAGCAAAACTGTAGATTTATCTTCTTACGCAGGACAAACTATACAACTTGGTTTTGAAGGTGCAAGTCAGTATGGAAATGTTATTGGTTTAGATGATATAGTTGTTACTGCTAATGCTCCTGTACCAGTAACTTTTGGAGATTTTACTGGCGTAAGAGAAAACACTAAAAATATTCTTAAATGGAATACTGTTACAGAAAATAACAATACAGGATTTGAATTACAGCGTAGTGTAAATGGTACTGAATTTAGCACAATAGCATTTGTACCAACTAAAGCAGAAAATGGTAACAGCAATGTTGCATTACAATATACCTATAATGATAACGCAAGCACTGCATCTGCTTACTACAAATTAAAACAAATAGATAAAGATGGTAAATCTTCTTTCTCTAAAGTTGTATTTATTAAAGCAGATAAACCAACAAGATTTGAATTAGTAAGCGTATATCCAAACCCTGCTAAAGATAATATTAAAGTATCTGTAGCATCTCCAAAAGCTTCAATCATTACATTATCAATTACTGATATTACAGGCAAAGTTGTAAAACAACAAAATGTACAATTAGCAATGGGTGATAATAATGTTGTAGTTGATGTTGCTTCTTTAAAAGCAGGTAACTACATTATAAGATTAACTTGTGCTGAAGGTTGCGAATCTTCAATCAACAAATTTATTAAACAATAATTTAGTTTTTTGTTTTCATTGTATAAGGGGTTATCTAAAAAAGATAGCCCCTTTTTTATTTTATAACACTTACCGATTAAAACAATTAATTAGGCTATTTTATTATCCTATTATTTTTTGGAGGCTTATTTTTAAACCATTTAATACCATTAAGATTTAATAATTAAACCTTCATTTTTATGAAAAAAATTTACTTACTTCTTGTATCAACAAGTTTATTGGTTTGTGCTGCTATGGCACAACGCCAAGTTCAATCTACCAATACTTATTTGAATAAAACTAAATTATTGGGCAACTCCTCTAATAACTATCAACAAAAAACAACAGCCACTTGTGATACTGTTAATACAACACAGGCTGATGCATGGACGCCTCAAGTTTATACTGTAACTGGTGGAGGTGGTTATGTTGCAGGAGTAAATCAATACGGAGATGAACAAAAGGCTGCTTATTTTAATTTAGCATCTTATACGAATAGTACTTATTTAACAGGTGTAGCTTTTTGGTTTGCAAAAGCCAATAGTACCAACCCAGCAAATTTAAGTAAAACGGTTCCTGTAAAAGTATATGATGGAGATGCTACCAATGGACCAAATAACCTTTTAGGTACAGATAATTCTTTAACTTTAGGATCCATAAAAACCGATGTTAGCAATAGCGATTTTACAATAGTTCAATTTGCAACACCAATTTCAATTCCTGCATCAAAGAAAATATTTGTTTCAATAGATATAAGCAATTTTACTTGGGGTAGTAGCACAAAAGATTCATTAAGCTTAGTTACAAGCGAAATGGATGAAGCAGGTCCTTCTGATAATGGCGGAGGTTGGGATTTTTATAATGGTGCTTGGTCTTCTATGGAAGATGGATGGGGTTCAAGCTGGGGTTTAATGATATTCCCAGTGGTTTGTAACTCTGTTGCTCCTGTTACATTTGCAAGTTTTAATGGAGAAAAAGTAGAATCAAATAATATTCTTTCTTGGGCTACTGCTACTGAAATGAACAATACAGGGTTTGAACTTCAACGCAGCATAAATGGAACAGAATTTAGCACTATTGCATTTATACCAACTAAAGCAGAAAATGGTAACAGCAATACAAATTTAAGTTACACTTATGGTGATAAAGCAAGTAACACATCTGCTTACTACAAATTAAAACAAATAGATAAGGATGGTAAATATTCTTATTCAAAAACAGTTTTTATTAAAGCAGATAAACCAACAAGATTTGAATTGGTAAAAGTTTATCCAAACCCTACAAGAGATATTGCAAAAGTTTCTGTTATTGCACCAAAAGCATCTAATGCTACTTTAATCATTACAGATATGACAGGCAAAACAGTAATGCAACAAAATATTCAGTTAACAATGGGCGATAATAATGTTACTCTAAATACTCAATCATTAAATGCAGGAAATTATATTATAAAACTAACCTGTGCCGAAGGTTGCGAGTCTTCTATAATCAGATTTGTAAAGCAATAATTTGAGTAAATAAAATAGTTGATAGTTTTCGTTTTCATAACCATAGAGCTGCTTGTTTTTACAAGTGGCTCTTCTTTTTTTATAACTCTATTTGAATGCTTGAAATAGCTTGCCCCCAAAAGGTTGTAGCCTGATTGTTGAAAGCTGTAGTATTATCGGTTGTAAAAAATTCTACTTTATTTTCCTGTTTGCATAAAGCATTTATTTCGGGGTGGCGTAGTAAATAATCCTTTAAACTATTGGCAACTATTTCGCCTTGACTTATAATTTTTGTATTGCCGTTTATGTAGTTTTTTATTTTGTTTATTAACAATGGATAATGTGTACAGGCTAATAAAATGGTATCAATGTTGTTTGATTGATTTAACAACTCTTGTAAATATTTTTCTACAAAAAAATTTGCCCCCTGGCTGTTATGTTCATTGTTTTCAATTAAAGGCACAAACAAAGGGCAAGCCTGTTGATGCACTTTTACACTTGGAAAAAACTTTTCTATTTCTAACACATAAGAGCTGGATTGCACAGTGCCTGTAGTTCCCAAAATACCTATATGATTGGTTTGTGTGTAATTACCAATAATTTCAGCAGTTGGGCGTATTACACCTAAAACTCTTTTATGTTTATCTTGTAATACAGGTAAATTAGTTTGTTGAATGGTTCTTAAAGCTTTTGCAGAGGCTGTGTTACAAGCTAAAACAACCAAATGGCATCCTTGTTGAAAAAACCATTGTACCGCTTGCCATGTATATTGGTGTACTGTTTCAAAACTTCTTGTACCATAGGGTGTACGTGCATTATCGCCAAGATATTTATAACTATAAGTGGGCAGTGTTTTTACTATGTCTTTTAAAATAGTTAGTCCACCATAACCACTATCAAATACTCCTATTGCTCCTTGTTGTTGTACTGTATTCATATAAAGCATAAAATTAAGTAAATAAAAAAGCTGCTCTAAAATATTTTTGTAGAGCAGCTTTTTTATATCGTTTTAAACTAAGAATTAATTTTTCTTAGGAGTTGTTTTTGGTGTAGTTGGTGTTCCTGTTAATCCAAATTCTTTAAACTGATCTTCTATTTCTTTTGGTACAGGCACTTTTAGTTTGTACAATACACGAAGCATCAATTCTTCGCCTTTATCTATATGTACAAAAACATCTTTCTTAAATACATGGGTATATTTTTGCTCTACAATTACTTGTTGTAAAGCCCCATAAATTTTTTCTAAAAATGGTCTTAAAAGTTCTTGTTGTTTTACTTGTAATCTTTGTTGTTGATACTGTTGCCAGTTTTGAATTTTATAAAAATGCTGTGCAATTTCTTTTTTCATAGTTTGTTTTAAAGCGTTACTCATTTTAGAAGAATCTGCTTTAAAAGTGCTGTCTTTTGTTTGGTATAAATACAATTCATCTTCATATTCGTTTTGTAATGAATCTTCTACAAATCGTTGTAATAAAGAATCTACTTTTTGAATTCCTGGCATAAAATGAAGCAAAGCTTCTTCATCGAACATACCAATTTTAATTTGTTGTGCATTTGCTTTTGTAACTGCTGTAATGCTTATAACTATTGCAGCACAAGCCAATAAAACTTTCTTCATTCCTTTTGATTTTTATTTTGTTTTAATTGATTGTTTAAAAAATTTACTTTATTCCCAATTCTCTTAGTACATCATCGCTTTTGTCAATTTTAGGGTCGGCAAATATAACAGTAATTCCTTCACTTTTATCTAATATAAAATCGTATCCTCTGTTTACTGCAATTTTTTGCACTGCTGTATAAACCCTATCCTGTATGGGTTTTACTAATTTTTGACGTTCTTTAAATAAATCGCCTTCGTAGCCAAAGCGTTTTTTTTGTAATTCTCTTACTTCTTTTTCTTTGTTATAAATTTCGTCTTCTCTTTTCTTTTTCAATTCATCGCTCAACATAAATTGTTCTGCTTCGTAATCTTTATACATTTTATCCAATGCAGCCTGTTTGTTGTCAATTTCTTTTTGCCATTGTTCAGCAATAGCTTGTAGTTTTTGGTCGGCAGTTTTGTATTCTGGTATTTTATCTAAAATATATTTAGTATCAATAACAGCATAGCGTTGTGCATTTGAAATAGTTGCAAAAGCAAGCACCGTTACAACTATTAGTAATAATTTTTTCATATAGAATTGTTTTGTGTATTTGAAATATTAGATGCTATTCTGGTTCAAAACCCAACATAAAGGTAAACCTTGCAGCATCTTTTAATTTTCCATTTGGAGTTATTCTATCCAATCCTATGCCATAATCAAATCCTAATAAACCAAACATGGGTAAATAAAATCTCATTCCTAACCCTACCGAACGTCTTAATTGAAATGGATTGTATTCTTTCATACTAAACCAACCATTGGCTGCTTCAAAAAATCCTAAAGCATAAATGGTGCTGCTTGGGTTTAAACTTAATGGATAACGCAATTCTAAAACATATTTATTAAATATTGTGAAATATTCTGTAGCACCTTGTTGGTCTGGATTTACTTTAGGATTTGATGTTTGATAAACAGGATAACCTCTTTGTGCAATAATATCATAACCCAATAATGCAAACTGATTGGTTAAGCCTGCATCGCCCAATTGAAAACGTTCGAATGGCGATACTCTTAATTTATCATTAAACTTACCAATGAATCCAAATTTAGCTGCTGCTTTTAAAACTAATTGTTTGTTTTTTTCTGGACCTGCTGCTCTTGTTAAGGGTACATACCATTCTGAATTGAAACGCCATTTATGATACTCTACCCATTGATAAGGGTTGTTTGATGTAACAATAGACTGATTGAACAATGAATAGGGGGGAGTAATTTGTAAACTTGCCATAAAGCTAGAGCCTTGTCTTGGAAACAAAGGATTATCAACCGAAGAACGCATTAGTGCAATTTTTAAGCTTAGGTTGTTTGAGCTACCATTATTAAAACCAGGTAAATTAACTTGATCTATATAATAATTTTTAAGTGTATAGCGAGAATAGCTTAAACCAATACTTAATGAAAAATAATCATCGGGCCATTTTAATTGTTTTGCTAAACTTACAGATAAGCCAGAAGTTTTTATATAAGAGCTATTGGCTGCTGTGCTTGTATAAGTACCTGTAAGTGGGTCATAAGCATTGGCAAATTTTGTATCAAATAATGAAACGGTTAAAGCATTTCTTTTTTTACCACCAAGCCAAGGTTCAGTAAATGAAAAGTTGTACGATCTAAATGCTCTTCCATTGCTTTGTACACGAAGGCTTAGTTTTTGTCCATCACCCATTGGTAAAGGAGACCAAGCACTTTTCTTAAAAATATTTTTTAAAGAAAAATTATTAAAGCTAACACCAACGGTTCCCGTTAATCCAATTCCCCCACCCCATCCCGCACTAAGTTCTAATTGGTCGCTACTTTTTTCTTCTACCGAATAATCAATATCTACCGTACCATCATCAGGATTTGGACGAGGATTGATGCCAATTTTTTCTTGGTTAAAAAAGTTTAGCTGTGCTATTTCACGTTGAGAACGAATTAAATCGCTTCTTCTAAATTTCTCTCCTGGTATGGTTCTTATTTCTCTTCTTATTACATATTCTTTTGTTCTTTCGTTGCCACTAATATTTACATCTTTAATGGTTGCCTCTGGTCCTTCTATTACACGAATTAAAAAATCTATCGTATCGTTGTACACAGCAGTTTCAATAGGATCTGTTCTAAAAAATAAATAGCCATCATCCATATACAATGCACTAATGTCGTTGCCTCCATCTGGCGACATTTGCTTTCCTAATCCTTTATTTAATGTTTCTACATTATACACATCGCCTTTGTTGATGCCTAAGATTGCTGTTAAAATAGAGTCGGAATATTTTGTATTTCCTTGCCATGCTATATTTCCAAAATAGTATTTTTTGCCTTCATTTACTTTAATACTAATGTTTAAATCGCCCCTTTTATTAGGCATAATTTTTACATCTTCTTTATTAATTATAGCATCTCTATACCCTTGAGAGTTGTAGTATTCTACTAATTTTTCTACATCTTCATCAAACTTTTTTTCATTAAATTTTGCAGAAGAAAAGAATTTTAATCTTATGTATGGGTCTAATACTTTTTTGGTTTTGCTGAAAGTTAAAAATCCTTTTTCTTTTAAATAATCGTTGAAAGAGTAAGTGTTTACGCCAGTAAAATAACTTTTATCGTCGGGTTTTTTAAAAGAAAATCTACTTTTTTCTTTGGTATCTTTTAGTTGCTTTTTAAGTTTAAGAGCATCTAAGGTTGTGCCTGCAAAATCTATATTGTTTACACGAACTTTATTGCCTTTATCTATATAAAAAAATAGTTCAATGGCATCGTTTAAAAGAGAGTCTTTTTTTTCCTCAATAGTAACTGTTATGTTTCTAAAAGATTTTTCGGCATAAAATTTTTTAATGGCGTCTTCGGCATTGCGTTTCATGTTTTCTGTAACAATACGATTGGGCACTAATCCTGTTTTTCCAGTAAGCTCTTCTTTATCGCCTTTCTTTACTCCTATAAAATCAAAACGAGCAAGGCGTGGTCTTTCGGTAACATTTATTTCGAGCCAAATATTTTTTTCTTGTAGTTTGGTTACATAAATGGCTACATCGCTAAAATAATTTTGACCCCATAGCTTTTGTATTGCTTTAGAAAAATTATCCCCGCCGGGTATTAATATTTCGTCGCCAACATTAATATTAGCAATAGAAATTAAAAGCGTTTCGTCAAAGTATTTATTTCCTGTAACAGTGATACCAGCTACTTTATACTTCTGTGCTTTCTTTTGGTTGAATAGGTTTAATAAATCTACATCAATAGAAGTAATGGTTGTATCTTTTTCTGCTTCTTGAGCAGCTAAATTAACTGTACAAAAAACAGATATAATAAAAAGAAATAAAAGTTTAGTCAATGTGCATTTGTGCATAGATGTAACTTAAAAGTATTTGCTTCATACCTGTTGCAAATACGGGTAATTGCTGAAAAAAATTTAGTGGGGCAAATTAAAGGGATTTGTTAAAAGTGTTTGTTAAATAAGAAGCTATTTTTAAAAAAAGTTTTGGTTTTGTAAAAATAACCCTCTGTTTTTTATATGAGTTGGCGTTAAAAAAAAATTATTGGCTGATTTTTGTGGTTGTTTCTTCCTGAATTTGTTTACCTGTTTTTCCAAACCTTCTTTCTCTATTTTGATAATCTATTAATGCTTCGTATAAACTTTCTTTTTTAAAATCGGGCCAGCAGGTGTTGGTAAAATGCAGTTCGGCATAGGCTATTTGGTATAATAAAAAATTACTGATTCTATATTCACCACTTGTTCTTATTAATAATTCGGGGTCTGGAAAATTTTTGGTTGCCAAATATTGTTCAAATGTTTGTTGGGTAATATTGTTTGCATCAATTTTTCCAGCTTTAATATCTAATCCAATGTTTTTTACTGCATTTATTATTTCCCATCTTGAGCTATAACTCAATGCCATTATAAGATTTAAGCCTGTGTTATTAGCTGTCATTGCTATAGCTTCTTTTAATTCTGCTTTAGCTAATTCAGGCAACATATCTATATCGCCAATTACATGAAGTTTAATATTGTTTTTGTTTAAAACGGGTACTTCTTTTCTTATCGTTTCTACCAATAAAGTCATTAAGCCATCTACTTCTTGTTGAGGTCTATCCCAGTTTTCTGTACTAAAAGCGTATAATGTAAGATATTGAATACCCAATTCTGCACAGCCTTCTACAATATTTCTTACACTTTCTACCCCATGAAAATGCCCAAACAATCTGTCTTCGCCTCTTTCTTCTGCCCAACGTCCATTGCCATCCATAATAATAGCAATATGTTTGGGTAAACGGTTTTTGTTTACTTTTTCAAGCAACTCTTGCATATTCACGTTTTTTATAAGGGTGCAAAATTAGTAAAATGTATGTTATTGCAATAGGTAAAGCAACAAAAGCTATGATAATAGTATCATTGTGGGTGTTTAGTTTATAACAATTTCTCTATATCAAATAGAAAAAACTGTTATTTTGTACGGGTCTTTTTATTCTTAACCAATTATCAAATGCAGTGAAAAATTTATTTTCGGTAATTCTTTTTTTTATATCCTTTCAGTTGCAGGCACAATTTACAGTAACTGCTAATAATAATGCTATGCAGTTGGCACAAAAAATTGTAGGTCCAGGTATAAGAATTGTGAGTGCTTCTTTCACAGGTTCTACTACCTCTGCTGGTTTTTTTACAGATAATACAGGTACATTAGGAATAAATAGTGGCGTGTTATTAACCTCTGGTAAAGCAACCAATGTAATGGCTCCTGCTTCTTCTCAAAATGATGCTTCGTTTGGTGCTGGCGATCCCGACTTTGACTTTTTAGCAAGTGGTGGCACTGGCAATGATGCGTGTTTTTTACAATTTACTTTTATACCAATAGGAGACTCTATTGTTGTGAATTATGTTTTTGCTTCAGAAGAATATCCTGAATATGCTTGTTCTAGCTTTAATGATGTATTTGGTTTTTTATTAAAAAGCCCCTTACCTGTTTTTCCTCCCAATGTTTTTAAAAATATTGCCTTAGTTCCTGGCACTACCATTCCTGTTAAAATAAATACAGTAAACCCTGGTGCTGGTGCAAATGGCAGTTTATCCAACTGTACTTCTCAAGGAACAGGATCTCCCTTTACCCAGTATTACAGGAATAACTCCACCAATCAATATATTATTTATGATGGCATGACTACGGTTTTAACTGCTCGTGCCAAAGTTGTTCCTTGCCAACCCAATACTATTAAAATTGGTGTTGAAGATATTACTGATGGCGTATTTGATAGTGGTGTATTTATTGAAGCCAATAGTTTTAGATCGGATTCTATAGCTCTTACAAAAACAGGAGGCTTTACAGATTATCAAGGAAATAATAATGTAGCAATTGAAGGATGTAAAAATGTAAAAGTAAAAATTGAATTAGAAAAACCTGCAGGACCCACTGGCAAAACATTGGCTATAACATACAAAGGTTCTGCTACAAGAGGAGTAGATTATACTGCTTCTAAAGCCCCCACAAGTATTACTTTTACGCAAGGGCAAAAGGACTATGAAGTAGAAATTGAACCTTTAGTAGATAATGTAATTGAACCATTAGACTCTGTTGTAATTGAAGTAGGACCTTCTTGCTCTGACCTTGTTTATAAAACAACAGTTTTTATTAAAGACTCTATTGCATTTCGTTATTCAACAGACACAGTTGTTTGTTCTGTTACTCCAATTACCTTAACTGCTCATACTGAAAGTTCTGCACCTGCTAACAATTATATTTGGAATATTCCTCCTCCCAATAACAACACACAATCAATTACTGTAAACCAATCTGGAACTTATATTGCCGTTAATAACTTTTTAACCAACTGTTACAATGTAGATACTTTTAAAGTAGCCAAAGGAGATCCTGATTTATTTATAGGCAATGATACAAGTTTTTGTACAGGCGATAGCGTTCTTTTAAATGTAATAAAAAGCCCTGCAGGTGGTAATTTATTGTGGAATGATAATTCAACAGATACTTTTAAAATAGTAAATAATAGTGGGCAGTTTTGGGTAAAATATACTATGGCAAATGGATGTTTTGCAACAGATACTGTTACTGTAACTAAAGTAGATTTTCCAGAACCAAACTTAGGTACTGACACTGCATTTTGTGCTAATACAAGTGTTACAATTAATGCTACAACCTATCCAGGAGCCACTTATTTATGGAATACAGGAGCAACAACAAATAGTATAAACGTTAATAATGCTGGCACTTATTCAATTATAAGTACTTTGGGCTCTTGCGAAGCAAAAGACACTATCGTTGTTACAAAATCTGATTTGCCTATTCCAAACTTAGGAACTGATACTACCTTATGTGGTGCAGCTCCATTATCCTTAAATGCAACTTACCCTGGTGCTACTACATATTTGTGGAGCACAGGAGCTACTACAAGTACAATAAATGTAAACAGCAGTGGTACTTACACTGTAACAAATACATTGAATGGTTGTGTGTCAAATGATACCATTGTGGTAACAATGAAACCTGTTCCCTATCCTAATATAGGTGCAGATACTGCTATTTGTTCTAATGCAAGTGTAACCATAAATGCTTCAACCTATACAGGAGCAACTTATTTATGGAATACAGGAGCAACAACAAATAGTATTACTGTAAATACTCCAGGATCTTATATTATAACCAATACATTAAATGGATGTATTGCAAAAGACACCATCGTTGTTACAAAATCTGATTTGCCTATACCAAGCTTAGGAACTGATACTACTTTATGTGGTGCATCGCCATTAATATTAAATGCAACTTACCCTGGTGCTACTACATATTTGTGGAGCACAGGAGCTACTACAAGTACAATAAATGTAATCAGCAGTGGCACTTATAATGTAACCAATACATTAAATGGATGTATTGCAAAAGATACCATTGTGGTAACAATAAAGCCTGTACCTTATCCTAATGTTGGTGCAGATACTGCAATATGTTCTTATGAAAGTGTATTATTAAAATCTTTAGTTTACCCTGGTGCAACTTATTTGTGGAGTACAGGGGCTACAACAAGCAGTATAAATGCAAATACACCAGGAACTTATTTTATAACAAATACTTTAAATGGTTGTGTAGGAAAAGATACGGTAATTGTAAAGGCTAAAAAAGCAGCTATTGCTTATGCAGGAAATGATTTGCTAATGTATGTAGGAAGTTCAGTAACTCTTACAGCATCGCAAAGCCCTGATAATAAAAGCTATCAATGGTCGCCTCCTACTTATTTAACTACTCCAAATTTATTTACTACAAAAGCTTCTCCACCAGATTCTACAGATGTGCATTATTATTTAAAAGTTACTTCTGTAGATGGTTGTGTAGCTTACGATACTATTTTGATAAAAATCAATAATACTTCAATGGATATACCCAATGCCTTTTCACCCAATGGCGATGGCATAAACGATAAATGGGAGGTTCCTTTTTTGTATTCTTTTCCTACATCAAGAGTACAAGTATTTAACAGAAATGGACAAGTAGTATATTCTGGCAGTGGCTTTAATTATGTGCCATGGGATGGTACTTATAATGGCAAACCTGCACCTACTGGGGTATATTATTATGTTATTGATATTGGTAGTGGCTTTCCAAGAAAACAAGGTTGGGTAGCTATAATAAGGTAAAGGAAAAGTAACTTAATACATTTTAAAGTTTATTTTAAAATTTTATAGTTCTTAAAATCAAAAAATCTTTTTCCTGTAAGTTGTTCTAATTTATACATGAATCGTTTTTTTAAATTCATCACTTTTTTAGAAGTATCCAATTCTATATGCCAATTTATTTCATGTATCCTTTTTTGTATAACCAAAGGATGTGTGCCTGTAAAGCGTTGTAGCGAATCGTAGTTGTCTTCAAAATCGTAGCTATTGCTTGCAGATTTGTCTTTACCTTTTTTTACAGTAGCCCAATATTTATCTTGCTCTTGTAATTTTTTCATCATTTGTTCAGGGCTTTTTACCCAGCCATAATGATGTACATAAGCATCAATTAATTTTACGTTCAACTTTCTTTTTCCTAAGTATCTAAACCCTTGTGCATCTTTATAAGATAAAATATTTTTATCGTTTCTTATAATTCTTATTTCTCTATTATACCATTTTCTGCTATCACCAACATAATCATAGGTGCCATAAAAATGAATATACTTAAACAATAAGCCTTCTACTTTTTTATCATCTTTATATTTTTCGCAAGCTTGTAAAATATTTTCATAACCATTTTCATGTATAACCTCATCGCCTTGAATATAAAAAGCCCAAGTGCTTTCTGGATTAATTAATTGAAAGGCTTTGTTGGTTTCATCTGCTAAAACTACTCCTCCTGTTTTTAAATTTTTATTCCAAACCGAATGATGAATTTTTATTTTAGGGTTATTGATAGATTGAATTTTTTTTTCTGTTTCATCTTCACAATCACCAATTAAAACAATCATTTCATCTACAACGGGTAGTACAGATTGTATCGCTTCTACAATAGGATAATTATTAATAACTGCATTTTTAATAATAGTAAATCCGGAAATTTTCACTTGATTCATAAGAATATAAAAATAGCAATGTACACTTTAATAAGCAAACCCATGTGTAAACAAAATTCTTTTTTTGATTTATTTATCTTTACATACAATACAAAAGTTTTTGATATACTTTCTTTAAATGAATAATTGAAAAACTGCTTCTTAATTATGAACACTATCAATACCCAACCCTTATTGAATAAAATTAAAACAAATTATCCAATTGCAGTTTGGTTTTTACTTGCTGCAGCAGCAGCTATTGCAGAAATTTCCAGAGGTCCTGATAGTTACAATAACTACCTTATTTATAAAAATGTTTTTACGCATGCACAACAACTCCAAAACTTATATGTAGGGGAACCTGCTCATCTTTTTGATTATTTATATGGACCAATTTTTAGTATCATTATTGCTCCTTTTTCGGTTTTACCAGATACTATTGGTTGCTTTGTGTGGTGTATGTTCAATGCATGGATACTTTTTTATGCAGTAAATCAACTACCCATTTCTTATAAAAAAAAGATGTTGATTTTGTTGCTTAGTGCAATAGAATTAGAAACTTCTATTCATAATGTTCAAATCAATCCAATGATAGTAAGCTGGATTGTCCTGTCTTATGTTTTGGTTCAAAAAGAAAAGGATTTTTGGGCTACATTATTTATTGCATTAGGCTTTATGGTTAAGCTATATGGCATTGTAGGTATTGCATTTTTTTTATTTAGTAAACACAAAATAAAATTTGTGTTGAGTTTTATTTTTTGGTTAATTGTATTGTTCTGCTTGCCTATGCTTATTAGCAGTCCATCGTTTATAATACAATCCTATAAAGATTGGTTTATAGCATTAACTACAAAAAATGAAAAAAATATTGCCGTTAATCTAAATTACATGCAAGACATTTCAGTTATGGGTATGATTAGAAGAATTTTTAAGCTGCCCAATATGTCCAATGCTTTTGTTTTAATTCCTGCTGCTATTGCTTATGCTTTGCC
>JAIXLB010000017.1 GCA_026931905.1 Chitinophagales bacterium | reverse complement strand
CTTTTAAAGACTTTCAGATATTTTAGTATTAATTTATTTTTAACTTGGAAAAATATTTTAAAATTTGTTGGATTTGCACTTTTTATTATATAAACTATCCTGAAAAGAGTTTAAGGCTTATTTTTTTTAAATTTTCACAAAATACATTCTTAAAATAATTTATGTTTGCCGTTCAATGAGGAAGCATAATTTTAATTCTGGTCCATCAATTTTACCTCAAGAGGTTTTAGAGCAAGCAGCAGATGCTATTAAAAATTTCAATGGAATCAATTTATCTCTTTTAGAAATTGGGCATCGCAGCAAATGGTTTGTAGATGTAATGGAAGAGGCAAGAAATCTTGTAAAAGAATTAATGCAGCTAAACGAAAACTTTGAAGTACTTTTTTTGCATGGTGGTGCTACTACACAATTCATGCAAATTCCTTTGAACTTATTAAACAACCACGAAACTGCAGCTTATTGCGATAATGGTATTTGGGGAAGCAAAGCAATTAATGAAGCCAGCGTGTTTGGCAATGTAAATATTGTAGCCTCTTCCAAAGAAAAAAACTATACTTACATTAATAAAAACTTTGATATTCCTACTAATAGCAAATACCTTCATCTTACATCAAATAATACAGTAGAAGGAACTCAATGGCATCAATTTCCTACAACTTCTGTTCCTTTAATTGCAGATATGAGCAGCGATATTTTTAGCAGGAAAATAGATTTTAAATCTTTTTCCTTGATGTATGCAGGAGCTCAAAAAAACATGGGTGCTGCTGGTGTAAGTTTAGTGGTTGTAAATAAAAATATACTTGGAAAAAACAGCAGAAAAATTCCAGCAATTATGGATTATCAAAACCATATTAATGCTAATAGTTTATTAAATACACCTCCTGTATTTGCTATTTATGTAGCATTACTTACATTGCGTTGGATAAAAAAAGAAGGAGGCTTGGCAGCAATGGAAAAAAGAGCAGAAGAAAAATCATCGCTTTTATATAATACCATTGACAATTTTCCTATTTATACAACCTATGTAGAAAAAGCAGACAGAAGTAAAATGAATGCAGTATTTTTTATAGAAGACGAAAATTTGCAAAATAAATTTTTAGAAGAATGTAACAACAATAGCATGATTGGTGTAAAAGGATACAGAACTGTAGGAGGCATTCGTGTAAGTATGTACAATGCTTTGCCCTACGAAAGTGTTGCAGCAATATCGCAACTAATGACAAACTTTGCTATAAAACATGGATAAAATATTATACAATTTTTAAACAACAGAAAATAAAAAAACATGGCTCTTATTAAACCTTTTAAAGCTTTACGCCCTCAGGCACAACTTGCTAAACAAGTTGCAAGCAGACCTTATGATGTATTGAACAGTGCAGAAGCAAAACAAGAATCCTTAGGCAACCCTTATTCTTTTTTATATGTTACAAAAAGTGAAATAAGTTTAAACGAAAACACAGACATTCATTCGCAAGAAGTATATAACAAAGCCAAAGAAAACTTAGATACTTTTATACAAAGAGAGGTATTGTTTCAAGAAAATAAAAGTTGCTACTACATTTATCAATTAATAATGGATGGAAGAAGCCAAACAGGTTTGGTAGTAGGTAGCAGTATTGATGATTATGAAAACAACCTTATTAAAAAGCACGAATTTACAAGACCTGAAAAAGAGCAAGACAGAATTAATCATATTAAAACTACCAAAGCACAAACAGGCAATGTGTTTTTAGCTTATAGAAATAACAACCATATTGATGAAATAGTA
Organism: Chitinophagales bacterium; assembly: GCA_026931905.1. Taxonomy (GTDB): domain Bacteria; phylum Bacteroidota; class Bacteroidia; order Chitinophagales; family Chitinophagaceae; genus UBA1930. The sequence goes on along the minus strand of JAIXLB010000017.1, from coordinate 9,775 downwards.
GAGCATTGGAAAACTTCCAAAAAGCCTGTGTATGATTTTGTGGCAGATGATGGTATTCAACACACCATTTGGGTGGTAAACGATGATGCAATTATTGAAAAAATTTCAAACATTTTTGCTACTGAAATTCCTTGTACTTACATAGCAGATGGGCATCACAGAGCTGCATCGGCTTCTAAAGTAAGAAAAGAAAATGGCATGAAACATTCAGAAAATGGCGATTATTTTTTAACTACTTTATTCCCTTCCAATCAGCTTCAAATAATGGATTACAATAGAGTAATAACAGACTTAAACGGATTTACACCACAAGAATTTCTTGAAAAATTAAAAACAAATTTTGAGGTAAGTTTAACTGGCAAAAATGCTGTAAAGCCCTCAACTTTACATGAGTTTGGAATGTACTTAGAGGGCAACTGGTATAAATTAAATGCAAAAGAAGGTACTTATGCTACAGACCCAATTGGCATATTAGATATTACCATTTTATCTGAATTAGTTTTAGACCCATTATTAGGTATTAAAGATCAAAGAACAGATAAAAGAGTAGATTTTGTAGGAGGTATTCGTGGATTACAAGAATTGGAAAAAAGAGTAAACAGCGGAGAAATGAAAATTGCTTTTAGCTTTTATCCTGTAACCATAGAACAGTTATTCGATATTGCAGACAGTAACAATGTAATGCCACCTAAAAGCACATGGTTTGAACCCAAATTAAGAGATGGTTTATTAACCAACCTAATTAATTAAACAACTGATTTTAAAATAAATTTTTTGCATGAAAAAAATTGTATTGGCTGTTTTACTTTTACTGCAAGTATCTGCTGTAGTGTTGGCTCAACCACAACAAACTGCAAAAGAATTGCACGAAACTGCAAAAACTTTTATGCGTCAAGGAGATTATGATAATGCACTCTTAGTAATAAAACGTGCAGTAGAAAAAGACCCTGATAATTTAGAAATTTTAAAAGACCTTGCCTTTATTTATTTTCTAAAAAGAGATTATGCCAATGCAATGCAAACAGGCAAATTAATTATTGACAGACCAGATGTTGATGTACAATCTTTTCAAATTTTAGGGCTTACCTACAAAGCCATTGCAGAATACAAAGAGTGTAGAAAATTGTATAAAAAAGCTTTAGCAAAATTTCCTGAAAGTGGCGTTATATACAACGAATATGGCGAATTATTAGCAATGGATAAAGAACTTAATAACGCCATAACACAATGGGAAAAAGGAATAGAAGTAGATGCCAATTACAGTAGCAATTATTACAATGCCGTAAAATATTATGCACAAAACCCTCAACCAGATTTATTTTGGATTGCTATTTATGGTGAAACATTTGTAAATCTTGAAAGCTATACTGCACGAACAAAAGATATTAAAAAAATTGTTTTAGAAGCGTATAAAAAAATGTATGCAAATACCAATTTGCTTGATAATTTAAAAAACAAGAACAACAATAGCTTTGAATACGAAGTGCTAAATTTAATGAACAACAGTATAAGCTTGGCAAGCAACGGAATTAATGCAGATAATTTAATGGCAATTAAAACAAGATTTGTTTTGGATTGGTTCGAAGGAAAACAAGAAAAATACCCTTTTCGTTTGTTTGATTATTACCAGCACATGCTAAAAGAAGGAATTTTTGATGCTTACAATCAATGGTTGTATGCAGCAGAAAGTAACCCATCTGCTTATGATTGGTGGACAAAAACCAATGATAAACAAGCCGAAGCTTTTAAAAAATTTCAGAATGCAAGGGTGTATAAAATTCCTGCTGGTCAGTATTATAAAAAATAAGAATTAACTTTTAAAACCTTTTGTAGCAATGAATAAAAAAACATTTATTGCTTGTTTGCTGTTTGGTGCTTTTTTAAGTTTAAGTAAACAAAGTTTTGCTCAACCTGATTCTATTTTACAGGTTTATTCCAATAATTTTCAAGAAGAAAGAATTTATATTCATTTCGATAAATCATCTTACCTACCTGGCGAAACTATTTGGTTTAAAGCATATATAGCCTCTGCTATTTATGGATCAAATACCAGTAAAAACTTTTATGCTTCTTTTACAGATAGTGCAGGAAATGTGCTGCAAAATATTTCAATACCTATAATGCTTTCGTCTGCAAAAGCATTATTTGTTATTCCTCAAAACTTTAAAGGCAATGCCATTTTTTTAAAAGCATACACTTCATGGATGCTCAATTTTGATAGTGCATTTATTTACAAAAAAGCTATTCCTATTGTTCAACAAGAAATAAAAAATACTGCTTCAAAAATTCCTAATGTTGCCTTAACTTTTTTTCCTGAAGGAGGCAATTTAATTAATACCCTACAAAGCAAAGTAGCCTTTAAAGCCAATACCAGCAATGGTTTACCCATACATATTTGGGGTGCTGTTTATAACAACAAAGGAAAATTAATAGATTCTATACGTTCGTTACACGAAGGTATGGGTAGTTTTAATATTACACCTCAACAAGGCGAAACTTATACTGTACGCTGGATTGATGAATGGAAAAATAAACACACATCAACTTTGCCTGTTGCACAACAAGAAGGAATTGTAATGAATGTTACAGCAGATGATGAAAATGCTTTAGTAAAAATTACAAGACAAGAAAATGCAACTAACGATTATAAACAATTAAGAATTGTAGCTACTATGCACAAGCAATTAGTGTATAGAAGCAATGTAAGATTAATCAATAACAACTCTATTAATGCTGCTATTCCTGTAAAACAATTACCTGCTGGTATTTTACAAATTACAGTTTTCAATGCAAATTGGTTGCCCATTGCAGAGAGAATATTTTTTGTAAAATCGGACGATTATGAATTGCCCGCAGATGCAAGAATTTTTAGACCAGATATAAATAAAAAAGCAAAAAATTATTTAGAAATAAATATACCCGATGAAATAGTTACCAATGTTTCCGTATCTGTTACAGATGCTGATATTACTGACTTTTCAAAAGAAAATATTATTTCTTCTCTCCTACTTACAAGCGATATTAAAGGATATGTACCCAACCCTGTGTTTTATTTTTCAAACAATGCAGATAGTACAAAAAATTACTTAGATTTAGTAATGCTTACACATGGTTGGAGAAAAATAAACTGGACTGATGTAGCACAGAACAAAACTCCAACTATACTATATCCTAAAGACTCTGCTTATTTATCTTTTGCAGGAAAAGTTTTTGGTGCAACACCCTCACAACTTAGAGAGGCTGAAAGCATTAACGCCATTATTAAAACTAAAGATTCAGCCATTCAATTTTTATCACTGCCACTGAAAAAAGATGGAAGTTTTGTGCAAAAAGATTTTATCTTTTTTGATACTATTACAGTAATGTATCAATTCAACCGAAAAAAAGATTTGTCTTACTCTACCACAGTCAATTTTGATAATTTACTTTTAAAAAACACCAATCAATTAACAGTAGATAATGATGTATTTGCTTTAACCAAAAACGATACTACAGGGCTTACAAAAAGATTGCAGATTTGGACCGAGCAAAAAGCATTAGCAAAATATAAACAAGCAGCCACCTTAGATGAAGTAATTGTAAAAACAAAATTTAAACGACCCGAAGATAAACTTGATGCAGAATATGCAACAGGATTATTTCAAGGTGGCGATGCATACCAAATAGATATGGAAAATAATGCTGTAGCTGCTGCTACTGTAGATGTTTTTTCTTTTCTTACAGGAAGAGTAGCAGGTTTAATTGTTAATGCTTCAACCAATCCTCCCAGTATAAAATATAGAGATGGCACACCAAGTTTGTATTTGAATGAAATGCTGGTAGATGCAGTTGCTATGCAAAGCGTTACAGTAAGCGATATTGCTTATATTAAAATTATAAAACCCCCATTTTTTGGAGGTGGTAGCAATGGCTCTGCAGGTGCAATAGCTGTTTATACTAAAAAAGGAAAAAATAATAACGATGCTGCATTTCGTGGGTTAGATAAAAAAAAGTTAGCAGGTTATACCATTACAAGAGAGTTTTATTCACCCGATTATGAAAACAATCCATCTTTAAAAACGGAAAGAGATATTCGTACTACTTTATACTGGAATCCTTTTGTTTTATTAGGTCCAAAGAATAGAACAGTATTACTCCATTTCTTCAACAACGATTTTACCCAAAAATTCAGAATAGATATTCAAGGTATGAATGATGAAGGAAAGTTAATCTGTATTCAAAAGGTTGTTCCATAAATTTTCGGTTTAGTTAATTGTTTTGCAGAATGTGCAAAAGCTATCATAAAAAAGTGTTAAGCAAAGTTTTTATTCACATAGCTTTAGTTCATTTGTATAGCTGTTTATTTTAGCTTACCACAAAAACTTAAATACATGCCTTATTTATTGCAAGTTGCAGGAAATATAGCAGATACTGTACATCATGTTCAAAACACAGTAAATGCTTCAGAAAAAATTTCAATGATTGATTTGTTAAACAAAGGAGGATGGATTATGTATCCTTTGTATGCCCTTTTAATTATTGCTATTTATGTTTTTACTGAAAGATTTATTGCTATTCGAAAAGCCAGTAAAATTGCAGATAACTTTATGAGTATTATTAGAGATAATATTCTTTCAGGCAATGTTGCTGCTGCTCGTAACTTGGCAAAAAATACAAATAATCCTGCTGCAAAAATGATTGACAAAGGTTTACAACGTATAGGAAAACCAATTGATGCCATTGAAAGAAGTATGGAAAATGTGGGCAAATTAGAAATATATAAAATGGAACGCAATACCTCTATCCTATCCATTATTGCAGGCATTGCACCTATGTTTGGCTTCTTAGGAACTATTGTAGGAATGATTCAATTATTTTACAACATTAACAATAGTGGTTTTGAATTAAATACTATTGCTGGAGGTATTTATGTAAAAATGGTAACCAGTGCTACAGGTTTAATTATTGGCTTAATAGCTTATATAGCTTACAATTTTTTAAACACACAAATTGAAAAAACTGTTTACAAAATGGAAGCTGCAAGTGCTGAATTTATTGATGTTTTACAAGAACCAACTAAATAGTTTTAAAAGCATAAAATTTTAAAATTATGAATATCAGGAAACGATTAAGAGAAAAGCCAGAAGTACATACAAGTGCATTGAATGATATTTTATTTATCTTGTTATTATTCTTTTTAATTGTTTCTACTTTGGCAAATCCTAATGTAGTAAAAGTAAATAATCCAAAAGGTAAAAGTGATACTAAAACCAAACAAACCATTGTTATTAGTATTGATAAGGATAATAAAATTTATTTAGGTCAAAATGTTATTCCAGATTATGCTTTAGATTCTGTAATAAACTTTGAAGTAAACAAAGTAAAAGCCTTTATAGATACACCTTCTGTAGTAATTAATGCAGATACTATTTCTTATACAGGAGGATTTTTTAAGATTATGGGAGCTGCTAAAAAAGCTGGTGCAAAAATTGTAGCCAACGTAAAACAATAATAGCTCAAAACATTACTCTTCATATTCTTCATTAGCCTGCAAAGCCATATTGTATGCCATTATAAAAATAGCTCCTAAATTTTTATGAGGTGGTACATAATCATCAAATCTTTCTTTGCTTTCGCCTTTAAATTGCACAGCTAAATTTTTCCAAATATTAGGCCAGTTAAGGTCTTTGTTTTGTTGCAGTGTAGATGTTATGGCTGTAATTAAGCCAATATTTACAGTTCCTGTACCCGTTTGTTTCGATGAAATAATTTGAGCCATAGGGCAGGTTTCAAGCACATCATTTAATCTTTGATAACCACCACAACTTCCCAATAAAACAACTTTTGCAGAGGCAGGTAATTGATCAATGGTTGAGCCAACAAAATAGCTATGACCTCTGTGTATTACAACTGTGGGGTACAGCTCATTTTCTTCTAAATATCTACCTAATGCTTCTTGAGCTTTTACATCTAAATCCTGTGTGTTATCCAAAGGTTTATTGCAGTAAATAATAATAGGAACCCCCTTTGTACTGTGTAATTCTACCCATTGTTCTTTATCAATTTTTTTCCAAGCAGTTGCAGGATAATGTTTAAAAAAAGAATTAAAAACACCTACACCATCTTTATCGCCATAAAAAAATTGTTGAATAATAATTGTACCGCTGCTATCTTTTAAATCTTTAATAGGCATTCTATACACTGCATTAATTCCTAATCTGCTGGCTATATCAATTTTATTAGTAGAATCCATTGAAAGAAAAATAGTATTGAGTAAATTATAAATAATTTGCCCACGTTTATTTTGCTCAACTTCGCTTTGTATTAAATTGGCTTCAATTTGTTGTAAGATTAATTTTTTTATAGCAGGGTTATAAATGCTTGCATAAGAATTTGCCACATCAACAGCATCTTCCAACGAAGTTGTTTTTTCCAATCCTGAAACAAAACTTCTCATCAATTTTTCAGCATTGGCTTTATCCATTCTTTTCAAAAAATCATCAAGTGTATTATAGTTGGCTGCAATTTTTAAAAACTTTTTATACAAATCATAGTTTACCCAGTTTAATAAAGTATCAGCAACAGGGTTTTTCATTCTTTCAAAAATTCTTTTGTAAACCCCTAAGTAACTACTGGTGTAAATCTCTTCTTCTCCTATAACTGCAACATAATATAAATCCTTTGCTGATAAGGGTTTCAGGCACTCAAAACGAATATCTTCTTTTGCATCGTGTAAGGCATTAATTTGATTAATGTAAAGCTCTACTGCTTTTGTTTTTAATTTATAAGTTAAAGCATGCATTACTAAAGGTGTATCATTATTCTTCAATCTTCCTGCATATTCAATTTGTGTGTTTACTAAAAGTTTAAAATAATTTACGCTATCATAAAGTACTTTTGTTATAGAATCCATTGTAATTTTTCCACGATATAAATTATCTAAAAATGGAAAATACATTCTGCCGGTTTTCATCAATGCCAATAAACCAATTCTTTTAACCAAAGGTTCATTTATCGATTGAATTTTTTTGCCTAAAGCATCTGGTGCTGCTGCATAATTATATAATTGTTCTGGGTCTTTATAAGCTTGACTTATAATAATACTATCAGCAAATATTGCATTAGGGTTTTGTGCTAAATAGTACATTGTTTTTTTAGGATAACGTTGAATTTTTTTAAATAGAATTACATCTGCACAACTTGGTACTCCAACATTTGTTTTTAATGCAAAATTTTTAATTAATATCTCTCCTACTTCAAAAGAATATTTTTCAACAATGGGTTTAATAGATTGGTTTTTCAACTCCAACTCCATTGCATCATTATAAGCTATAATTACATCGTACAAAATATTGCCTTTAAATAATCTTGCTTTATATCCAGAAATAAACGACAATAACATATCATTCAAACTACGCAACCATTTGTACTTATTATTCTCATCTATTGTGCTGTCTAATTCTATTTTTGCTTGTATATTATCAATAATTATTTGCAATGCATCATTGGTTTTTGCATTAACAGAATCTATATTACTTACAAAAAAAATTCCATCGCTAGAACCATCTAATTGAGTGATAATTTTTTGATTTTTATCAATATAATCATGGCTTAATTGACGCATTGTAGGTACATGAGGCATAGGTATAGGAACAGTAGGAACAAAAGTTTGAGCAATACCTTTACTACTAAATGCTACAAAGAAAAAAAGCAAGTAACGTAATTTCATTTTAGTTTTTAAATTAATCTGTAAAGCAAATGTAAATCTTAATTCTATGCACTACTGTATATAAGTTGTTAATGAAAAAGAAGAAAAAAATTAAGCCTTAATGGCATCTGCAATAAATGTATTATACAGCCATTTTGCAATTTGTAAAGTGTAAAAACTGTTGCCACATTGTTGTACCCATTTTATTCCATAAACAGAATTAGTTAAAAAAATTTCTTGTGCTTCTTGTACATCAGAAATTGATATAGACACTTCTTTTAATGGTATTCCTTCTTTATTACAACAGGTTAATAAATATTTTCTCATTACACCATCTATACAACCTTCAGTTAAAGCTGGGGTATAAATAACTCCATCTTTAACAATAAAAATATTTGCAATTGTAGCATCTGCAATATTGTTGAATTGATTGAGCAACAAAGCATCATCTAAATTATTTTTTGAAGCCCATAAGGCTGCCATTGAATAAGGCAAAAAATTATTTGTTTTTAAGTGCGAAAAATTATCACAAACTTTTTTAGCATCTTTATATACATCAATAATTAATCCTTTGTTGTTTAATGAAAACGCTTGTGTTGCAAGGCTTTCAGCTTCAATAATAAAATTGAGTTCATTATTTTTTATATCACCTAAACTTCCATTTCCTCTAAAAATATTTATACGAACTTTTGCAGACTCTTGAATTTTATTTTCATTCAAAAGACTAATAATTAGTTCTTCCATGTATGATGCAGTAAAATATTCTGGAACTTTAAATTGTAACAGTTGCAATGATTTAAACATTCTGTTAAAATGCAATTCTTTTAAAACTAATTTTCCATGCAACACTTTCATTGTTTCAAAAAAACCATCTCCATATCTAAAACCTCTGTTATTTGCAGTAATTACAGGCATTTCGCTGTTATAAAAATTTCCATTAAAACAAATAAATTTATTACTCATTATTTAGTAAGTGTTTTTAAAAAAGCAAGATTTTTGTTTTATACAATATTATTTTTGAAAAATATTTCTTGCATAACGTACATTAGATGTTACAAGCATACAACAATTTTTAAAATTTATCATGGAAAATAATCAACCCAATAAAATAAATCACTACATTTTTTTATTGATAATTGTAGTGTTTGGTGTTTTTTTATTTTATAGCATGTCTGAATTTTTTACAGCTTTCTTAGGTGCATTAATGTTTTATGTTTTAAGCAAACCTTTAATGAGTTGGCTTATCAAAAAAAGAAAATGGAAAAAATCTTATGCTGCATTTTTAGTTATCGTAATTTCTTTTTTAATTATTTTACTTCCTGTGTTGCTGGTAGGTAGTTTATTGTTTAAAGAAATTTCTACAATAGCTGTAAATCCTGATAGTTTCATTAAACCATTTTATGAGTTTGACAACTTAATGCAACAAAAATTCAATATCGTTTTACTGTCTGATAAAAATATTGCAGATGTTCAAAAATTTGCTACCAATGCTGTATCAAGTGCATTAAATGCAAGTATGAATTTTTTTACAAGCATTACAATGATGTATTTTTTTCTATACTTTTTATTAGTGAATATTAATAGGCTTGAAGCAGCAGCAGTTTTGTATTTGCCTTTTAAAAGAAACAATATAAAGCTGTTTGGCGAAGAATTGGTTTCTCAAACAATTAGCAATGCCATAGGTGTTCCTTTAATTGCAGTAATACATGGTATTTTGGCATATATAGCTTACAAAATTTGTGGTATAGAGGAGGCTGCATTTTGGAGTATTATTACAGCTTTTGCTTCAGTAATTCCTGTGGTTGGCACTGCACTTATTTGGGTTCCTGTTAGTATTTTTCTTTTTATAAAAGGACAAACAGGTTATGGTATTTTTCTTTTGGTTTGGGGTATTGTTGTTATAGGTTTGAGCGATAATTTAATTCGTTTTTTATTAGCCAAAAAAATGGCAGATGTACATCCTGTAATTACTGTTTTAGGAATTATTATGGGCTTAAAATATTTTGGTATAACAGGTTTAATTTTTGGACCATTAATTATTTCTTACTTTTTTATTTTATTAAAAATTTATTACAGTCAATACAGACC
>JAIXLB010000057.1 GCA_026931905.1 Chitinophagales bacterium | reverse complement strand
CCTTCATTGCAAGGTTTTTTAAAAAATACAAATGAAAATTTGTTGCAGAAAAAAATAGTTCGTTACTATTTTTCCAACGATAATTTTTTTAATAAAATATTAATCATTCGATTTTTAGAAACAACAGAAGCAATAAAAAAATTTAACCTTTTGTATGAATTATACGAAGCTGCAGATTTTACTGTTAAGATAGAAATTTTTAAAGCTTTGAACAGATTAAATTTTGTTGCTGACGAACACGATGCTTTTTATTTTACACAATTATGCAAAACTTTTGTTTCAGAAATTATTTGGGCTGAATTAGCCATAAGCGATATTGCTCATATACCAAGCAATCAACTTGCAAATTGTTTAAAAGAATATTCTGTTGCTTGCAAAAATCATTTATTAGACATTTTAAAAGTTATACATGGCAACGAAAGTATTTTGGTTGTACAACAAGTATTAAACGAAGCTGATGAAGCAACAGAAGGAAATATTTTTGCTGTAGAATTATTAGAAAATATTCTTCAACAACGGCTAAAAAACATTATTATTCCTTTGTTTGAGCCAATACCACAACAATTACGCTGGAATAAATTAAGTAAGTATTTTAATATTTATCACTTATCAGATGTAGAAAGGTTGAAAGAAATTTTGCTCAGAGATTTTAAATTAATAAATATCAAAATCAAACAAGAGGCACTATTAAATTATTATACCCTTACTCAAGACGAAAATATTATTGCTGCTTTTGCTTATAGTAAATTAGAAGAATTACAAGCTATTACCAATAAAATAAAAAGCAGCACAGATAACAATTCTTACCTTTTAAAATCTAAACTTATAGAAGATTTAAACTTAAATAAATTATTCAACACACAGTACTTACAATACTTAATGAGAGATGCAGTTGCAATAGAGCAAAAAAATGTAAAACAAAACACCCATCATCAACACCCTATTGAAAAAGATATTTTTAAACCTATTTTGAAAATAACAAACCCCTCTAATAAACAAAGAGCAAGTATAGATATGTTAAGTTTAGGAATTTTATTTCAATTAAAATATTAGCATTAAGTAAAAAAAATCATTTACTATGCTTTCATCAATGCAATAAATAAATTGGTAGATAAATATTTTAGCACTGTCATTTAAAACTTTCTGTTACATTAAAATTTCACTTCAAGAATGTAAGGGAGCATGGCTCTCCATGTAGGCCAATCATGATGAATATCTGGACCCCAAATATCTAAATCGTGCCAAATATCTTTATCCCAAAGTACTTGACTAAATTTTTTATTGGCTTCAGGATCTTCATAATTTCCACTTCCTGTAGCAATATGTATGTGATGGCTTGCTTTAATTTTTTCTAAATACCAACTATCATTTAAGTTTGGAATGTAATGATAAGGGCTATTAAAATACACTTGTTCGTCCCAAAAACCTTTGGTGTATTCTGTTAAATCATACACGCCACTCATGCTTATACAACCATTAATAATATCTGGTCGTTTTAAAAATAAATTCATACTATGTAATGCTCCAAAACTTGCACCACTTGTATAAATAAATGTATCGCCACTTGTAGCTTTTCTTATATAAGGAATGACTTCGTTAAAAACATAATTATTGAATTGATTATGACGAATAGCTTTGTGTTCTGGCTGTATTTCATTATTCAACCAACTTTCGTTGTTAATACTGTTAATGCTAAACACTCGTACTTTTCCTGAATTAATTAAAGGAGCTAAGGCATCTATCATTTGAAAGCGTTCGTACTCTAAATAATCTGCTGCAGCCGTAGGCACTAATAAAACAACAAAGCCTGCATTGCCATAAGATACTATGGGCATCTCTTTATTAAGTGAAGGGCTAAACCAAGAGTCAGTAAACTTATCCATAAAAGTTAGTTTTTTATTGTTAGAGAAAATTTTTATGATGCACTTATTCTTTGCAATTTATTGATTAATATTTAATGAAAATAAATTTTCTTTCTTAAAAAAACATTTTACTAAAAATTATTTTTCAGGTGTGGTGTTTTTTATAGAATTATTTTTAGGCAAAGGTTCGTTTTTCCAGTTAGGATTGTATTTCACAAAAGAACTAAGCCAAATGCTTCTTGCTAAACGCATAAATAAAGGTTGCATTAAAACAAGTAATAAAATGGAAATTCCTAACCACCAAAAAATACTATTGTTTTTAAAAGAAACACCAAATAATACAGAACATGCAACAAAAGTAGTAACAAAAAATGCTACTGATAAAGCATAACTAACATAGCCTGTACCATAATAAAAACCTAATTCAATTTCTGTTGGTTGCCCACAAACAGGGCAATGTTCATTCATGGCAAGATTATTTTTTAAATCGTACGCATTCTTTGAAATAAAAATATTACCCTCTCTACAACGAGGGCATTTGTTTTTTAAAATAGCTGAAATATTTTTTAATTCTTTCTTTTGATTCATAGCTGCAAAACTAATTTATAATTACTGAAGTACTTTTTCCATTTGAATACTTCGTGAACCTTTAACAAGAAAATAAGTGTTTTCGAAATTATTATCACGAAGCCATTGTGCTGCTTCTAAAACTGTATTGAAGTATATATAATTGTGTTGTACATGAGCAAAATTGCCTCCTGTAAGTACTACATTTTTCCATTGATATTGCTCCAGCATATTTACTATATTTTGATGCTCTGCAATACTATCTTTTCCAAGTTCCATCATAGCTCCAAGCATTACAACTTTATCATTTGCTTGCAGAGCTACAAAGTTTTCAATAGCAGCTTTCATGCTCGATGGGTTTGCATTGTAAGCATCTAAAATAAAATGATTAGAGCCTTTTTGTATTAGCTGACTTCTGCTATTAGATGGAGTATAGTTTTCAATAGCAGTTTTAATTTTTTGTAGTGGCACTTTAAAATAAATTCCTGTAGCAACAGCACATAAAATATTGGGTAAATTGTAACTGCCTACTAACTGTGTTTTTATTTCTATAGTTTCATTTTCTATTTGTGTAACTATTGTTAAATAAGGGTTTGAAGATGTAACCTTGCCTGTAACAATACCATTTTTTGTTCCATATTTTATAATGTTTGGAATATTTTTACTCATTTCATGCAAGTAAGAATAATCGTCAAATAAAAAAATAGTGCCCTTGTTTTTTCTAATAAAATCGTACAATTCGCCTTTGCCTTTTCTGATGCCTTCTTCTCCTCCAAAGCCTTCTAAATGTGCTTTACCACAATTTGTAATAATACCATAATTGGGTAAAGTATAGCTGCAATAACTTTCAATTTCTTTTTGATGATTAGCTCCCATTTCTATTACAGCCATTTCAGCATCTTTTTTTATACTTAGCAAAGTAAGAGGTACACCAATATGGTTGTTTAAATTTCCTTGTGTAGTATAGGTTGTAAAGTGCGATGCCAAAACTGTACTAACCAGTTCTTTGGTGGTTGTTTTTCCATTGCTGCCTGTTATGGCTATAAAAGGAATATCGAATTGCTCTCTGTGAAATTTTGCTAATTGTTGCAGGGTGTGTAAAACATCATCAACAACAATAATGCGGTTGTTGTTATTGCTAATTGGTTCATCAATAATGGCATAAGCTGCTCCTTTTTCTAAAGCTTCTAAAGCAAATAAATTACCATTAAAATTTTCTCCTTTTAATGCAAAAAAAATACTATCCTCTTTTATTTTTCTAGTATCTGTTGATATAAATGGATGCTGTAAAAAAATGTTATAAAGCTCTTGTATATTCAAAGTAAATAGTGTTGTTTATTGGTTTATCAAATTTAATAAAATGTATTTTAGGGTGTAATTTTATTATTTTGCTTCGTTGTAAATTTTTTCAATTATTTCCACAGTTTTCATGCCTTCAAAAGCATTGGTACTAATGGTTGCCTTGTTATTTAAAACATCTATTACATTTTCATAAATCTTATGATGGTTACTCATAGAACCTTTGTAAGAGCCATAATTATTGGCTTCATTACCTTTTGGTAAAACTCCAAAATCGTAATTTTTCACCTGAGCATATTCTAACACATTCAAATATTCGCCACCAATTTTTACAGTTCCATTTTCGCCAAATAAAGTAATAGAGCCTTCCATATTTTTTTCAAAACTATTTACAGTATAATTGATAGAGCCTATTACGCCATTTTCAAATTCTACCAATACAATACCTGTATCTTCAAATTCTATACTATGTTGATGAGCAAAATTTTTTGTTATAGTTTTTATTTGTTTCACATCGCCCAACATCCAGTATAGTAAATCTATAAAATGGCTGAACTGTGTAAACAATGTTCCTCCATCTATGCTTTTTGTACCTCTCCAATTATCTGTATAATAAGCATCATCTCTATTCCAAAAACAGTTCAATTGAAAGCTAAATAATTTTCCTAATGCTCCTTGCTCTAAAGCTTTTTTTACAGCCTGTACAGGAGGGTTAAATCTGTTTTGTTTTACAATAAATAAATGTTTTTTGTGTTGTTCAGCCGTAGCTATCATGGTTTTGCAATCTTGTGTGTGTATTGCCATCGGCTTTTCACAAACTACATGACAGCCTGCCTGTAAGGCTTGTATTGTATGTTGTGCATGTAAACCATTGGGTGTACAAATTGCAACAACATGGGGTTGATGATGCAATAATAAATCTTCTATATTTAGGTAATAGGGTATCTTGTATTTTGAAGCTAATTGCTTGGCTTTATTTTCATCAATATCACATACAGCAATTAATTTGCCTACATTATTTATATGCAAAGCATGGCGTTCTGCTATTCTGCCACAACCAATAATTGCAAATGTTATTTCTTTATTCATTGTTGTTAAAAAGCTATTGAAACATTGTTTCGGCAGTTATTAAATTTTCAGGTTTGCCTACATCAATCAACTTTGTATTGCTGTAATTGAAACATTGAATATTATTTTCTGCTGCAAGGCTTAAATAAATATCTATCATTGAAAATTTTCCTTCCTGATGTATTAATTCAAAAATTTTTTTGTTAATAACATGAATACCACTGAATGCTTTTGTATGCAAGGTATTGCATGCTCTTGGTAATTTTTGCTCTCCTGTTGTTGTATTTTTCCAGCCACACAATCTGTTATTATCATCTACTAACAAATATCTTGAAGAAGTCCTTTCTGTTACAGCCAATGTTGCCAATGCTTTCGACTGAAAATGTTCATCAATTATTTCATTCAAGTTTGCGTTGGTAAGCATATCAACATTCATCAATAAAAAATTTTCAGTATCATTAAAATACCATGCAGCTTTTTTTAAACCTCCACCCGTTTCTAAAACTTCATTTGTTTCATCGCTAATAGAAATATTGCTTCCCCAACCTTTATTTACTTTTATTGTATCAATAATTTGATTTGCAAAATGATGCACATTTACAATAACATTTCTTATTTCAAATTGTTGTAAATATTCAATATTTCTTTGCAATAAAGTTTTTCCATTTACTACAGCCAATGCTTTAGGATGCTTATCAGTAAAAGGTTTTAGCCTTGTGCCTAAACCTGCTGCTAATAGCATTGCTTTAGAAATAGGGTTATTGTTCATGTGTTTTTTATTCAGCTTTTATCCAGTTATTTTCATTGGTATGATGTATGCCAACTTTTAAATTGTACTTATTTCTCAAATGCCTGGCAGTTTGTTCTGCAGCATAAACGCTTCTATGCTGACCACCAGTACATCCAAAATTAATTACTAAATTTTCAAAATTTCTTTCTAAATAATTTTCAACATTTGTATCAATTAAATCCCAAACACTATTTAAGAAAACAGGCATTTTGGTATTTTGCTCTAAAAAGTCTTGCACAGGTTTATCTTTTCCTGATAAATATTTATAAACTTCTTGTCTTCCAGGATTTAATATGCCTCTCATATCAAATACAAAACCTCCACCATTTTCACTTGTATCTTCTGGTATTCCTTTTTTATAACTAAAACTATTTATTGTAACTCTTAAAGGAGTGTGTTCGTTGGCTTGCGGAGGCGTAAATTTTTCAATGGTTTCAGCACTTGCAATCGTTTTTAAAACTCTGTCAAATTCGGGTGTGCTAATGCCAACTTTTTTATTTTCAAGAAAATATTTTAAGTTTAATAAACCCAAAGGAATGCTTGTTAAAAAATGTGCTTTTCTTTCAAATAAACCTCTAAAACCATAAGCCCCCAATACTTGCAATAATCTTAATAAAACATAACCATTATATTGATTGATGAATGTAGAGCGTTCTATTTTTTGTTGTAATAATTTTTCTGCTTCATCAATATAATACAGTAATAATTTTTCTTTCCACTCATTGCTTAATGCAGCTTTGGCTTGCCATAATAATGATGCAACATCGTATTGCAAAGCTCCTTTCATTCCTCCTTGAAAATCTATAAAAGAAACCGAGTTATTTTTTATCATAATATTTCTGCTCTGAAAATCTCTGAACATAAAATATTTGTGTTCGCAAAAAGATAAATAAGTACTAAGTGCATCAAAATCTTTCAACAATGCCTGTTTATCGTAAGGTAGTTTTAAGGTATCTAAAAAGTAATATTTAAAATATAGTAAATCGCTAAGTATAGTTTCTTTGCCAAATTCTTGAGCTGTTAAACAAAGGCTGTAATTCAACTCTGTATTGCCTTTTATTTGAATAGCTGCTAAGTTTTGTAAACTTTTTTTATATAAATTGAAAATATTTTCGGTTTGTCCCTCTGCTTCTAATTTGTTTAAAAGGCTTTCTGTGCCTACATCTTCTTGAATATAAATTGTATAATCATTATTAACACAAAAAATTGCTGGCACAGGTAATTGCATTGCTTTAAAATGACGAGTAAAAGCAATAAAAGTTTTATTTTCCCGAATGTTTAAATTATAGGTTGCAATAAATGTTTGATCATTAAAAAATATTCTGTAATAAATTCTATCGCTGCCACTTTGTTGCAACTTTTCGATTGTATCGGCAGGTTTTCCATTCCAATTTGTAAAAAGTTGTTGAATATTTTCAATAATAAAATTCATAGATTAATTTGTGTGCAACGAAAGTAACATCATTTATATAAATACAAATTTTGGTTTACACAATAACGACATTCTTTTAAAAGATAAAAAAACAGTTAAAAACATTTGTCTGATTGAATTTTATTGTTATTATTGCAGCACCTGTAAAAAGGTAAAAAAAGATACAATGAGTAAAAAGCAATTATATACACTTGAATATAAAGTAAGGTGTTCGCCCACAATTCTTTTTGAATTTTTAAGTACTCCATCTGGTTTGCAAGAATGGTTTGCAGATAAAGTAGATGAATGGGAAGGAGAATTGAGTTTTGCTTGGAGTGGTGGTACTCCAGATAAAGCAACTATTGTAAGCATGGAACAAGATAAATATGTACGTTTTAGATGGACACATGCCCCAAAAGACGAATATTTTGAATTTAAAATTGCCAAAACAGAAATATCCAATCAAACCATTTTAATAATTGCTGATTTTGCCGAAAAAGCAGATATTAAAGATCAAACCCAACTTTGGGATTATCAGGTAAAAGAATTATTGCATAGATTGGGAAGTTAGTTTTTTGAGTTTTAATTCTCAGATTTCAATTTCATCTAAAATATTTTTTCTTACAAATAAAGTTAAGCAACAGTAGTGTTTTTGTAATATTGCTTAATAGGTTTTATTTTTAAATTACCGTACTATTTTCTTTTTTTTACAAAAAATAAATTATGAGCTTTCAGAACAAAACAGTATTTATTACTGGTGCAAGTAGAGGCATAGGAAAAGCTATTGCACTTAAATTAGCAAAAGAAGGAGCAAACATTGTAATAGCTTCAAAAAGTGTAGAAGAAAATCCAAAACTTGGAGGAACTATTTTTACAGCAGCCAAAGAAATTGAAGCAGCAGGCGGTAAAGCATTGCCTGTACAAACAGATATAAGATTTGAAGAGCAAATTATTAATGCAGTTAATAAAACAGTTGAAACATTTGGTGGTATTGATATTGTAATAAATAATGCATCTGCAATACAACTTACAGGTACTGCACAAACTGAAGCTAAACGATTTGATTTAATGCACAACATCAATGTTCGTGGGAGTTTTTTAGTAGTGCAACATTGTTTGCCTTTTTTAAAGAAGGGGAACAACCCTCATATTCTTACACTTTCGCCACCCATTAATTTTGATATAAAATGGTTAAGCCCTCATATTGCTTACACCATGAGTAAATACAATATGAGTATGATGGCTATTGCTTGGTCAGAAGAGTTTAAAAAATATGGAATTGCAAGCAATGCACTTTGGCCTCAAACAACTATAAATACTGCTGCTGTTTTAAATTTATTAGGTGGCGAAGCCTTAGCAAAAATGAGTAGAACAACAGATATTTTAGCAGATGCAGCTTATTATATTTTATCTAAAGAAAATTTACAATATACTGGCAATACTTTTATAGATGAAACTGTTTTAGCTAATGAAGGCATTACAGATTTAGACAAATATGCAGTAGTGCCCAATGGTACCTTATACAAGGATTTGTTTTTATAGATTTTACAATTTTATGCCTTTTATAGGCACTAATTTTTCTTTTTGAAAAAATTACCTTTTATATATTTGTACATAAAATTTTTGTTTGGTTATGCAATTACAAGCAGTTGATGTTGTAAGCAACATTTCTCCAGAAGATTTTAAGCAAAAGTATTATAACACTGCAACGCCAGTAGTAATTAGAGATTTAGCTAAGCAGTGGCCTGCCTTTACAAAATGGAACTGGGATTATTTTAAAGAGTTGGTAGGAAACCAAAAAGTAGCATTATATAACAATATAAAAAGTGATGCTTATACACCAATTAATAAAGCTGATGATTATAAAACATTTGGTAAGTATATTGATATGATAAAAGCTGGTCCAGCAGGATGGCGAATTTTTCTTTTTAATATTTTTGATTATGCACCAAAGTTGAGAGAAGATTTTACATGGCCCGAACAATATGCAAAAGGTTTTGTAAAAAGATATCCTATGTTGTTTACAGGAGGAGAGTCCTCAATTACACACATGCACTTTGATATAGATTTGAGCCATATTTTTCATACTCAATTTGTGGGAAGAAAAAGAGTATTGCTATTTCCTTTCGAAGAGAAAGATAAACTGTATAGAAAGCCTTTTGAAGTGCTAAGTATGGCAGATTTTAGTAATTATTACAACCCTGAAAAAAGTAAAGTTGATTTTGAAAAATTTCCTGCTTTAAAAAATGCAAAAGGATTGGAAATAATTTTAGAGCATGGTGATACATTATTTATGCCTGCTGGTTATTGGCATCACATGGAATATTTAGATAGTGGTTTTGCCATGAGTTTAAGAGCTATGCAAAGTTCATTAAGTGGCAAACTAACTGGTGTTTGGAATTTAATTGGTATGCGAAATATTGATACTTTAATGAAAAAAACAATTCCTAAGCCTTGGTATAATTGGAAACAAAAGAAAATTTATGCTAATGCTACAAAAGCTATGTAGCCTTAAATCAATACCTAAAAAGATTAATAAATAAGATACTTTTTAATAAAGGCAAAACACCAAAGTTTTAGTAAGCATTTTTTGGGTATCGTTCAATCAAAAATTGTTTATTTCATTTATTTACTTTAATAATTTTTACAGGGCAAGCTTCAGCAACTTTTTTAGAATCTTCTACCAGCGAATCATCTATTTGTAAAACATACGTTTTCTTTTTTAGTTCACTTTTTAGTAGTGTAGCTTTGCCATCTTTTTTTGACATACGCCAAACCATTGGCATCATTTCATAACAAATTCCACAGCCAATACATTTATCTCTATAATGAATTATGTTAGGCATTTTAGGCTTCTACAATTTTATATAATTTATCTCTCGAAGTAATTTTTCTTTCAATAGGTATAGTAATAGAATCTCCTTTTACTGCAACAGTTGCATCAACTCCATTAACAACTAATCTTTCAATATTTTGGGTATGAATACCAAAATCAGGACTTGTAATCATTAAAGAATCTCCCATTTTTATAGTGCCCGTTTCTATTACAAACTCTCCTATTTTAGCTTTTGAAAAATATTTTTTTCCTTTACCAACATACACCTTTTTTTCAGTTGCTGCCGAGCCTGGATTTTCTGTCCACTCCCCTAATTTTCTTCCTAAATAATAACCTTCCCAAAAGCCTCTGTTATATACTTTTTCCAATGCTATTTTCCATTGTTCTATTTTTTCTTTGGTGTAATTATTTTCTTCAATGGCTTTGAGTGCTTCTTTATAAATTTTGGTAACAGTATATACATATTCAGGTCCTTTACCTCTTCCTTCTATTTTTAAAATTACAACACCGCTATCAATTATTTTATCTAAAATATCAATAGTACAAAGGTCTTTAGGCGACATAATGTACTCGTTGTCTATCATTAATTCTTCATTGGTTTCTTGGTCTATTACTTTATAAGCATGACGACAATTTTGATTACAAGCTCCTCTGTTTGCAGAAGAATTTTGTGTATGCAAACTTAAATAACACTTGCCCGAAATTGCCATGCACAAAGCACCATGTACAAAAATTTCTATTCGCATTAAATTCCCAGAAACTCCTTTTATTTTTTTTCTTGAAATTTCGTTGGTTATTTGCTTTACTTGTTTTAAAGTAAGTTCTCTTGCCAATACAACAGCATCGGAAAATGAAGCAAAAAACTTTACAGATTCTATATTGCTTACATTGGCTTGTGTAGAAATTTGTACAGGAATTTTTAATTGTTTGCAATATTCCATTACAGCAAAATCTGCTGCTATTACTGCATCTATTTTTTGTTTTTTTACTTCTTTTAAAATGGTTTTTAAAATTTGCATATCGTGTTCGTACATTACTGTATTCAACGTTATGTAAGTTTTTATGGAGTGCTTAGAACATAGTTTTTTAATTTGTGCCAAATCGCTCAATGCAAATGAGTTGATGGATTTTGCTCTCATGTTCAACTGCTCTACACCAAAATAAACAGCATTGGCACCTGCTTGTATTGCAGCATGTAAACTTTCAAAAGAACCTGCTGGTGCTAACAATTCTATTTCTTTTTTCATTTTCCTCAAGATTTTTTTAATTAATTTCTTCTTCTATTTTTTGTTCAATCATTTTTAATATTTCATCTGCTTGTTGTTGGTTAAAATCTACATGGTTTAATTTCTTTACACCATACTGTGTTAATTCAACATGTACATCTGCTTCTATATTATGATTGCTTAAACAAGCTTTTGAACATGCTAATGGGCAGCCATCAATAGCAATTATTTTTCTACCAGACTTAGCAGTTTTTACCAGTTTTTTTACATTGCCTCCAACACCTACAATACACGACATTTCAGCAATTTCTTTTCTATCAATTTTTACAGCTATGTAATTTGCCATTTGTGCTGCACTGGAACAACCTGAACAAGAATAAATAATGGGTTTCATTGCTTTAATAAAATATTTTCAAAATATAGTTGCAAATGTGCAAAATAAAAGACAAACGTATCCTTAAAATATTTGGCAGATTCAAGTCATAAGTGCAACAGTTAATTAATTGGTAGTAAAAAGTGAGGCTGCTAATATGCCACCATTGCATTTATTAAAAACTAATTAGTGCAATTAATAAAAATAAGAAAGGTAATTATTTAATAAAAGAGAGGTTGTCTTTTGTGAAACAACCTCATCTTACTTCTTCATAAGTACACAACGGCTTCAATAGCCTTAATTATAATTTAGCCTTACGAAATTGAAAGAAAATTAATTGAATTAATAACCTAGAAAAATAAGTAAAAGCCCCAAAAGGTTTTTTTAAAAAACATTCCACTACAAATTAGAA
>JAIXLB010000001.1 GCA_026931905.1 Chitinophagales bacterium | reverse complement strand
TAAAAAGTCCGTTTGATGATTTGTAGTAAAAAACTACACCAAGCCAACCGTATTAAGAATATTTGTGTATATTTATTGCATATATAAATGAGTTATCTGCAACCCCTCGAGCGACCGTACTACTATCAACTGACAGACAAAATCTCAACACCCCACCGCACATTGCAGCACATTTGCAAGTCGCACAAAGCCAACGCACAGACCCAAACTTGCAAAAGAGCTGCAATTTCACCATCGCACTTTTAAGACGAAAAGGTTTGTTACTTTAAAAATCCTGACTATATTTGCCATATATTGGCAAGTTAAATTTTAGCAAGTATTGATTATGGCAACATTTGGAGAATTCATAAGAGCTGAAAGAAATAAAAAAGGGTTAAATCAAAGTGAGTTTGGGCAACCTTTCGGTATCATTATGACTGAAATTTCCAAAATAGAAACTGGAAAAAAGAAATTCCCCTTTACGAGCCTTGAAGCACTTGCAAAATTTTTAGAGAAAGATTATGTGGAGTTAAAAAACCTGTATGTTGCTGACAAACTGGTTGAAGAAGCTCATAAATATGAATGTTCTGATGCAGTGTTCACAGTAGCAGAAAGCCAGTGGAAGTATTTGAGAAGCAAGAATGTCAAACAAAGCAAAATGAAATTCTAATGAACAACAAAAACTTCATACAAACATTAGGATTTACACCTAAAGAAAACACTTCGGGTATTTTTCATAAAAAATACAATGGCTACGCCATTGAAATTGATTTTGAAAACTCAATTTTTAATTTCGGAAAAAAGATAAAAGGTGAAAGCAAAACCACTCAAAATTTTTCACAAGCTGAAAATTGGGTTGTTCTTGAATGTGTTGATAGACTTTTAGAAAAAGGTTATTTACCTCAAAATATTGTTTTAGAAAAAACCTGGAAAACCGGACACGGCACAAGTGGACGATTAGATATTTTGGTAACTCGTGACAATGGCACAGCTTACTTAATGATTGAATGTAAAACTTGGGGAACAGAATTTGACAAAGAGGTTAAAAATTTAGAACGTAATGGAGGACAACTTTTTACGTACTTTCAGCAAGATAATAATGCAGACATTTTAATGCTTTATGCTTCCCAACTTCAAGGGAAAAACATTGAGTTTAAAAATATCATAGTTAAAATCGAGGATGATTACCGACAAGCAGGAAATGTAAAAGACTTCTACGAGCGTTGGAACAAACTGCCCAAAATCAATGGCATTTTTGAAAGTTGGGTAACACCTTATGAATTTCAAAGCAAGGCACTTACAAAAAACGATTTAAAAGTTTTAAAACAAGAGGACAGCAGTTTTATTTTTAATCGTTTCTTGGAAATATTAAGACACAATGTAGTTTCTGATAAACCAAACGCATTCAACAAAATATTTACGCTTTTCCTTTGTAAAATTGTTGATGAAAATAGAAATCCTGATGAGCAATTGCATTTCCAATGGCTTGAGGGAGAAGATACTCATATTTCGTTTCAAAAAAGATTGACAGACCTTTATAATAGAGGAATGCTCGAACTTTTGGAAAAGAAAGTTACAGATGTAAGCGACAGCGAATTTGATAAACAGTTTTTACAAGTTGATATTCAGTATAGAGATAAATTCAAGGATATTTTAACTGAAATTCGACTTAAAAAAAATAATGAGTTTGCAATAAAAGAAGTGTATGATGACACTTCTTTTGAAGAAAATGCCAAAGTAGTAAAAGAAGTAGTTGAATTGCTTCAGGTATATCAAATACGTTACAATTACCGCCAGCAATTTTTGAGTGATTTCTTTGAATTACTTTTAACCACAGGATTAAAGCAAGAATCAGGACAATTTTTTACACCTGTTCCTATTGCCCGATTTATCATTAAAAGTTTGCCGTTTCAAGAAATTACAGCACAGAAAATTGAGCAGGGAAATAAGAATGATTTGCTACCTACTGTAATTGATTATGCAGCAGGAAGTGGACATTTTATCACCGAATCAATGGAAGTTGTTCAAAATTACATTGACAACTTGGATGAGAGTTCTTTCAATCCTACTACTAAAAGAGCCATTAAAAAATGGAAAGAAGACCAATTCGATTGGGCTGAAACCTACGTCTATGGTATTGAAAAAGATTATCGTTTAGTAAAAACAGCCAAAGTAAGCTGTTATTTACACGGTGATGGTTTGGCAAAAGTGATTCACGGAGACGGTTTGGGTGATTTTGCTACTTCAAAAGAGTTTAAAGATTTATTGAAAGAAACTAACAAAACTTATCCGCAAGACAATAAACAATTTGATATTATAATTTCAAATCCGCCTTATTCCGTATCGGCTTTTAAGGGATTAATGGACGAAGAAAAAGCAAAATTAGGTTTTGATTTATACAACCGATTGACCGACCAAAGTTCTGAAATAGAGTGTTTGTTTATTGAACGTACCAAGCAACTATTAAAAGACGGTGGAGTTGCAGGTATCATTTTACCAAGTAGTATTTTGAACAATACAGGTATTTACACCCAAGCAAGAGAAATTCTATTAAAATACTTTGAATTTTTAGGTATTACCGAATTAGGTTCAAATACCTTTATGGCTACTCAAACAAATACAGTTACTTTATTTTTAAGAAGAAGAAATAATGCGGATGCTTATAATATAGAAGAAGCCATAAAGAAATGTTTTACATCCTTTCAAGATGTAACTATAAACAGCATTGAAAAGCCAATTAAGAAATATGTAGCCCACGTTTGGGACAATATTTCTTTTGATGATTACAAAACGCTGTTGCAGAAAAAGCCCAACAAAAACATTGAGCAACACGAAATTTATAAAGAGTACACCAAGAAAATTAAAGCCAAAAACGAACAGGAACTTTGGACAAACATTTTAGCCACCGAGCAGGATAAACTATTGTATTTCATTTTGACTTATCCTCAAAAATTAGTTTTGCTAAAAACAGGTGAAAAGAATGAAGAAAAACAATTTTTAGGCTATGAATTTAGCAATCGCAGAGGTAGCGAAGGTATTCACGCTATACAGAGAAGTAAAAGCATAGACGAATGCACTCAATTGTATGATGCTGATAACATTGCCAATCCTGAAAAAGCCAGCACTTACATTTACAAAGCATTTTTAGGAGAATTTGATTTAGAACTTCCTGAAAATTTACATCAAAACCTAAGCTACCACAACTTGGTTGATATGCTCACTTTTGACAGAGTGGATTTTGAAAAAACCATTTCACTATCAACTAAAAAAAAAGTAAAAATTGAAAGTAAATGGGAGCAAATATTATTTACAAACTCTATTCAAAGTATAAATGGCGACATAGCCAAAATTGAGAAATATAAAATATTAGAGAATGGAAAATACCCTGTCATTACTCAAGAAAAAGAGAATCTAATTTCGGGATATTCCAATGAGACTAATCCAGTAACAGATTTGCCTGTAATCTTGTTTGGAGACCATTCGTGTACATTAAAATACATAGATTTCAATTTTTTCAGAGGAGCTGATGGGACTGTTCTGTTAAAGCCCAGTAAAGAATTTTTACCAAAGTACTTTTTTAATGTGCTGAATTATTGTGTTTTTGATTTAATTGAAAATAAAACCAAATATGAAAGACATTATAAATATTTACAAAACTTATATATACCTAAACCACCACTCGATATTCAGAAAAAAATAGTTTCTGAAATCGAAAAAACAGAACTGCAAGAGAAAAAATTAAACGAAACAATCTCGGAATTAAGAAATGAAAGTAAAAAAATAATTGGTAGCGTTCGGGGAGAAAGCAAAAAACTTCGTCAATTATGTAAGTACTCTGACAAAAAAACTTCTTCTACTTTATTGACTTCAAAAAATTATATTGGAGTAGATAATATGTTACAAAATATGGCAGGGAAGATTGATTCAAATTTTGTTCCCGACACAGGTACATCTACTGAGTATAATATTGGAGATGTTTTATTATCGAATATTAGACCGTATTTAAGAAAAATATGGTTTGCAGACAAAAGTGGTGGTAGTTCTAACGATGTATTGGTATTACAAAAGTCTATTGAGAATATTGAATCGAAATATGTTTATTATTCTTTGAAACAAAATGACTTTTTCGACTATGTAATGCAAAAACCAAAAGGTGTTAAAATGCCACGTGGAGACAAACAACATATTATGGATTTCAAAATAGTTGTTCCGTCTATGCTTGAACAGCGAAAAATTATTTCTCAATTAGACAAGATTGAACAGAAAATATCAGATTTAGAAAAACAAATAGAATTAATGCCAAAACAGAAAGAGAAAATCTTGAAAAAACATTTGAATTAATGCCTACCCACAAGCACACACATTTGCAAGCCGCACAAAGTCAACGCACAGACCAAAGCTTGCAAAAGAGTGTACTTTTTGCCAACGCTCAACGACCCGACAGACAAAGCCAACCGAGGAAAGGGGCAGCAGATAACAAGGGTTTTGCGATAGTGGGGCGAAACTGCAAAGTTCAACGGTAGTTCTTCGGTTCAACCTTTGTGCAAAATTGAAGATTTGTGCTTCGATTGCCCCACCATCGCAAAGCCCCAAAACGTTAGTGGCAAGGCTATGACGACACAACCCGTCAGACAAAATCGGGTTCTTTTTGACATTTTATATTTTAGCAGTTGCTTAAATAAACAAATTGACTACCTTTGTGCTATGGACAACAATTCTTGTATAAGACAACAAGCGGACATTAAACAAATAAACCGCTGTAAAGACCGAGTTTCAGAACTCAACGGCTCGTTTGACTATTTATCGAACGGACTTGAATTAGCGGGAAACAACGTAAGACTGAAAATTCTCTTTCTATTATATGAAGAAAAACGACTCTGTGTTTGTGATATGAGCGACATTCTTGGTATGACAATTTCGGCAATTTCACAACACTTGCGAAAACTCAAAGACCGAAAACTCATTGAAACAGAAAGAGAAGCTCAAACCATTTTTTACTCATTAACAAAAGAGTATGAAAAAATGCTGAAACCGTTTTTCAAAATACTTGACGAAAACAAAATATTAGAAACATTATGAAAACAGACAACAAACTAATCGGAGCAGGACTTTTAACAGCAATTGCAGCTTCATTGTGTTGTATTACTCCAGTCTTGGCTTTAGTAGCAGGAACAAGCGGACTTGCTTCTACTTTTTCTTGGCTCGAACCTTTCAGACCGTATTTTATCGGTTTGACAATTTTGGTTCTTGGTTTTGCTTGGTATCAAAAGTTGAAACCTAAAAAGCAAATTGACTGCAACTGTGAGACAGAAGAAAAACCAAAATTCATTCAGTCAAAAATGTTTTTAGGAATTGTAACAGCATTTGCAATCGTTATGCTTGCCTTTCCATACTATTCAAGCATTTTCTACCCAAAGAAAGAAAAGCAAATCATAGTAGTGGACAAATCCAATATTCAAAAAGTAAAATTTACGATTAGCGGAATGACTTGTGCGAGTTGCGAAGAACACGTAAATCACGAAGTAAATAAATTGACAGGAATAATAAGTTCAAACGCTTCATATGAAAATGGAAATGCAATCATAGAATTTGACAACTCAAAAACAAATATTTCTGAAATCGAAAAAGCAATAAACTCAACAGGATATTCTGTAACCGACAAAAAAGAAAATTAAAATGGAAATCAAATTACAATCAACAATAACTTGCCCCAACTGCGGACATAAGAAAGAAGAAACAATGCCGACAGACGCTTGCCAATATTTTTACGAATGTGAAAAATGCAAACAAGTTCTAAAACCAAAACAAGGCGACTGCTGTGTTTATTGTAGCTACGGAAGTGTTGCTTGTCCACCAATTCAGCAGGACAAAAAATGTTGCTGACAGACGGAAAACAAAGAAGCCCAGCCACTAACATGAACTGTGCAAAAAAGCAAACATTTTAGGCGATATTTTTTGCGTAGTCATCTTGGTACAAAGTAGCGTTTTTCACACAGCCGAATACTTGTTTTAAGAGTTTGTTGCAGACAGCTATAACTGCTGATTTTTTGTTCTTTCCCTTGGCAACCAACCGGTCAAAAAGTTCTCTACAGGCTCGGTTAGTTGTCTTTGCATTTAAGGCACACATATACAGGATATGCCGGATTTGTTTGCCGCCTTGTTTGCAAATTTTACTCCGCCCCCGTATGCTGCTGCCACTCGAATATTCTATCGGGCTCAGTCCGGAATAACTAATCAATTGCTTGTAATTTTCCATTCCTTTAAAGGATTTTGTATAGATAATCAGTTCAGCAGCGGCTCGTTTTCCGATGCCTTTTACACTTTGCACTTGTTCTAACAATTCGGGTTGCCATTCCTTTAATTTGGCGGATAATTTCTCTTCTAATTTTGCCATTTCCAAACGCATGGTTTTTATCATTTTTTCATAACATTTTATAACTTCGACAGCCATTATTCCACTGCGTTTTAAGGCGTGAATTTGGTTGCTCAATTTGGTAATATCTTTGGTCAAATCGTGGATAGCGTTATTCATAGTACGACACTCAAAGTATTTACTGTCGGGCATTTCAGAGGGAGATGGGTTTCTATCAATGCCATATTCCAAAATGCGTCTGGCATCTTTTTTGTCGCTCTTGTTTCGCTCCAAATGCATCTGGATATAGCGACGGATTTGAAGTGCATTGACCACGCTATAAACACAATTTTTTTCGTGCAAAAAGAACATCAACCCCATGTGATAAACGCCTGTACTTTCCATGACAAAATGTAAATCTTTGCCACAGATTTTGAGAATTTCATTAAAGCCTTTTGAGTTGTTTGAAACTTGAAGATGCTGTTTTTCCCCAGCTTCATTTTGGAAACATACATCTAATGTTTCGCTGGATACATCAATGCCGCAATACATTTTTTTGTTGTCCATAATTTGATATTTTTTGTATTTTTGTTTTACGGAAAAACGAGAGAACAAACTTGCCTTACTGTCAACGATCCTAACACGAACTCTTTAGGTTCAATAAAACTGTCCGACATCAAAAAGGTAAGAAGGGAGCAGGGATAATCATGTTAGAAAAGCTCGTAGCTTAAGCGGTTTGAGTATCTTATTCTGCTCCTTTGTTCTTTCAAATATTTCCCCTTTTTCTAAACATTAAAAGTAATACTTTACAAACATAGGAGCGGTTTGGCGAAATGGCGGGTGACGTTCTTCGTATAAACATTTGTGCTATATTTGAAGTGTGTGCACCGTATCAACATTTGTGGTAATAATCCGCCACTACGCCAAGCCGCAAAACGTTAGCTGACATATTATGAAAACCGTACGTAAAATATTAAAATGGCTTTTTGGAATAATAATCTTTTTAATTCTGACCGTTGTAATTCTCGTGAGATTTACAGACGGAAGTATAAATAATTCTGATAAAATATTGTTAGGTTATGACGAAGAAAAAGGACGTTTCCAAATTTGGGAAAAGAAAACTTTCAATCTTAATGGAATAGACGGACCTTATATAATTGACAATCAACTTTACGAAGTAACAAAAGAAAATAAATTACTAAACAGAAATATTGACATAAAGGAAAAACTTATAGTAAAAGTCGATAATTCAGATAATGACCAATTTACCTTTCAGCTTAAAGATAGTATAACTTCAGAACCTGATTTTTATGAATTACCTGAAAAACTGATTGTCATTTCCGACATTGAAGGGAATTTTGACGGTTTTTTAAGTTTCCTTATTAACAACGGAGTAATTGATAAAAACTTCAATTGGACTTTTGGCAATGGACATTTACTCTTAAACGGAGATTTTGTGGACAGAGGAGAAAATGTAACACAAGTTTTGTGGTTGATTTATAAACTTGAGCAAGAAGCTCTTAATCAAAATGGAAAAGTACATTATATTTTGGGAAATCACGAAATAATGAACTTTCAGGGCAACGCCCATTACGCCAACAAAAAATATAAACGTGTAGCACAATTAATCAGTAAAAATGACAGCTTGAAAATTGCAACTCAATTTTTATATTCAGACAAAACAGAATTAGGGAAATGGTTGCGTTCTAAAAATATAATCGAAAAAATTGGAAAATATATATTTGTTCACGCAGGCATAAGTCCGGAGATTATAAAATACAACGTTTCGCTTTCTGACATTAATCAAATCGCAAGAAATAATTGGGACAAAAACCTTTACGATGAAGAAGAAAACAACAAGGTGGAGAATTTTATAACAGGAAGAAAAGGAATTTATTGGTATCGAGGTCTTGCACAAGACTATAAATATTACGACAAAATCAAAGAGAACGAACTCAAAGAAGTGTTGAATTTTTATCAAGCCGACAAGATTGTTTTTGGTCATTCTGTTATGGAAGATATTACAACAGAATTCAACGGAAAAACAATTAATACAGACGTAAAACACGGACAGAAAAAGAATTCTGGTAAGACAAAAGGTTTACTGATAGAAAATGGAATTGAATATAAAATTGATGGCAAAGGAGAAAAAACGAAACTTTAAAAAAATACGTCAGCTAACAAGGTATTGCCAAAAGCGGGGCTGAACGGCTTCGATTAGACATTTGTACAAGGTTCAACATTCGTTCTTCGATTGAACTTTTGTGCTAAAAATCCCCGCCTTCGGCAATACCCTGCCCGTTATGGGCAACCCCATGACCAAGCAGCCCGACATTCGATTTTAAAACACAATGGAAAATCAACCTCAAATAATAAAAGTAAAAGAGTTGCTTACAAATGACAACTTGAAAATACCAAGCTATCAACGACCATATAAATGGACAACAAAAAATGTTAATCAACTTATTGACGATGTTCTAATACATAAGGAAAAGTCTGAATATCGTTTGGGAACTCTTGTAGTTCATAACCACGACGGAGTTTCTGATATTGTAGATGGGCAACAAAGAACAATTACTTTAACTTTGATTGCTTATGCAATAACTCAAAAGCAGAACAAAACAAAAGAAGAAGAAAAAGCATTGAAAAGTTTTGACCCGAAACTTTTGAATTTATCTTTTGCCAATGACATTTCAAAATCAAATATCCAAAACAACTACAAACAAATTGAAAGACGAATTGCAGATTTTGACGAAAAATCGATATGGTTTTTTTTAGAAAAATGCACTTTGGTAGAAGTCATTTTGGATGATATTTCAGAAGCATTTCAGTTTTTTGATTCCCAAAATTCAAGAGGTAAAGACCTTGAACCACACGATTTATTAAAAGCATTCCACTTGCGAGAGATGAATAATTTTTCAACTGAAGAAGAACGCAAAAAAACAGTTGAAAAGTGGGAAAGTTTGGACACAGCAAAACTCTCAAAATTATTTTCACAGCATTTATTCAGAATTAGAAATTGGAGTAGCGGACATTCAGCACGGTATTTCTCAAAAAATGAAGTTGATGTTTTCAAAGGTGTAAGTCCCGACATAGAAGAAAATTATCCTTTTGCAGCAATGCTTCGCATTGCTCACTTTTATGTTGAAGAATACAACCGTTCATATCACAGAAATATTGACAAACGAGAAATGGTTTTTCCTTTTCAAATAGATGAAACTATCATAAACGGAAAGCGATTTTTTGAAATGATAGAACATTATCAAATTATGATTGATAAAGTGAAATCAAAAGAAATGAGTGAAAAATATCCTATTTTGAATATAATTAAAACTTATGAAGGAAGTTTTCGCACAGGAGACAAATATATTCGCAACTTGTTTTATTGTGGCTTGATTTATTACATAGATAAATTCGGTGACAAAGATTTGCCAAAAGCTATTGATAAAATTTTTGTTTGGGCGTATTCATTGCGTTTGAAATTACAAGCAGTTGGGCTTGATTCAGTTGATAATTTTGCTCTCAATCAGGGACATTCTCAAATACAGTTATTCAAAAGAATTAAGGAAACAATTAAACCCAGCGACATACTAAATGTTCGACTTGAAACTTTAAATGAAAATAAATCAAGTAAAACTGAAAAAATTGTTGAACAATTCAAGAACTTAAAATATTATGAATGATAAACAACCGAAATATTACAGTATAAAATCATTACTCGGTTCAGACGATTATGTAATTCCAATCTATCAAAGAAATTACGAATGGGGAGAACCTCAGATAACCCAACTTATTCAGGATATTGTTGATTATATTGTAAAAAGTAAAAGCAATAACGCACAGTCCAAACCCAGATATTACATTGGTTCATTGATTGCTTACGAAAGAAAATTAGAAGGTAGTGTAATCTATGAAACTATTGACGGACAACAACGATTAACAACATTGACCATATTGTTAAATGTAATCAAAAAAGAGTATCCAAAGATTGATTTATCTTGGTATGAAAAACTCAATCTATCTTTCGATAGCCGTAAAGTTGCCTCAAACACACTTTCGTATCTTTTTAACGGCATAGGTTTAGACAATAAGGAATGTAATGTTGCTATTGAACAAGGTTATAATGATGCAAAAAAATCATTAGCAAAAATTTTGGCTGACAATAAATTATCTATTGATGAATTTTGCAATTATTTTTTTGAAAAGGTTACAATCTTACGTGTTTTAGTTCCAGAAGACACAGACTTGAATCACTATTTTGAAATAATGAATAGTCGTGGCGAGCAATTAGAAAAACACGAAATATTAAAAGCAAAAATGCTTGAAATTTTGGAAGACGACAATTTGAAATATGCTTTCAATTTGATTTGGGAAGCAACTTCAAATATGGAGAAATATGTTCAATACGGTTTTTCAGTTGCACAAAGAGACGAGCTATTTGGTAAGAGTGATTGGAATAATTTAGTTTGTAAAGACGTTGTTTATAATAAATTACAAATTCCAACAGCCAACCAAACTACAGAAGAAACTTTGACAATAAGCCAACTTCTTATAAAAACAGCAAAACCAATTACTGATAATTCAAGCACTTCGGACGAAAGCCCCGATAGATTTAATACGATTATCAATTTTGCAAATTTCCTACTTCACATATTAAGGATACAAACAAAATCCGATGTTCCATTAGACGACAAACGACTATTAGAATTATTTGACCCTTTTTTGAAAAATGATGATAAAATAGAATTTGCAAAGCAATTCGGTTACAATTTATTGAAAGGGAAATTCTATTTCGACAAGTATGCTATAAAAAGAGAGTTTGCAAAAGGCACTGACCATTGGAGTTTGAAACGACTAAAATGGTATGACGGGAACAAAGTAAGTTATGTAAATACGTTTGATGTGGACAATGCAGAAACCAATGACGGTGTAAACAGAGAAATTTTGATGTTGTTATCAATGTTTCATGTTTCAAATCCGACTTTGGTTTACAAACATTGGTTAAATGCTTCGTTGAATTTCGTTGTAGAGTATTCGGGAACTAATTTGGCAAACGATTACAAAATATATCTTGAAAATCTTGCAAAATCATTTTTAAACGACAGGTATTTAGCGGTTAATCAAAGAGATTTTTATGAAATAATTTATACAAACAACGGACAACACAAAAATTCTGAAACAGCCATTGAAATTAACAAACTCAATCAAGGAACAGCAGTAGAAAACTTTATTTTTAATTACCTTGATTATTTGTTGTGGCAAGATTATAGGACTGACAAAAATTATTTCAAAATCAAGAATGGACAAGCATTTACAGACAATCGTGTGAAAGATTTTGAATACACTTTTAGAAGTTCAGTAGAGCATTATTATCCACAGCACCCTATTGACGAAAACTTAATTTTAAAAGGACAAGATGCTGATTGGTTAGACAATTTTGGAAATCTCTGCCTTATTAGCGGTAGTAAAAATTCTCGTTTGAGTAATTTTATGCCAACAGCAAAGAAAGATTATTATACAGGAAGTTCAACAATTGACAGTATAAAACAACGAATTATGATGGAATATGAGCATTGGGACACAAACGGTTCGAATAATCATAATGAAATAAAAGAACACAGCGAAAAAATGACTGAATTACTAACAAGATAAACGGGGCAGCCCATAACATGAACTGTGCAAAAAAGCAAACATTTTAGGCGATATTTTTT
>JAIXLB010000061.1 GCA_026931905.1 Chitinophagales bacterium | reverse complement strand
GAATAAAGTTTCCTTAGTTTCGTGCCCAATTTTAAACTAAAAATTTAAAACCAAAATGCAGCAAAGAATTGTAGAAGAAGCTCACAAATTATTTCTTACTTATGGCATAAGAAGCATAAGCATGGATGATATTGCCCATAAGTTAGGAATAAGTAAAAAAACTATTTATCAATATTTTGAAGACAAAGATGCTTTGGTTGATGCTGTTGTAAGCATTGAAATGACACATCATAAAGAAGAATGTAATCAGCAAAAAATATGCTGTGATAATGCTATACACGAAATATACATTGCATTAGAAAATATTTCGGCACTGCTTAAATCTATGCGTCCTATAGTATTTTTTGATCTAAAAAAATATCATCCTACCATCTTTAAAAAACTCAATGCACATAAAAATCATTTTTTCTATGAGATTATAAAAGATAATTTAGAAAGAGGTATAACTGAAGGATTATATAGACCAGAAATTAATATAGAAATTTTAAGTAAATACAGAATTACAAGCATTTTTCTTGTATTAGAAAATGAAGAGTCCTTGCAAGACAAAATAAATCTTACAGATACCATGCAAGAAATAACAGAAGTTTTTTTATATGGTATTGCAACACCAAAAGGAATAAAAATGATTAATAAATATAAACAAAGAATAAAATAAAATATATGCAAAAACGAAAGCCCAAAAACTGGTTATTATTATTTTCAATAGCCATAATATCAACAGTTTCTCAAGCACAAACCACACATCAATTTTCAATAAGCCAAGCCATTGATTATGCAAGTAAAAATAATGTACAAGTAAAAAATGCTTTACTTTCAGTATTACACCAAGAACAAGTAAACAGAGAAATTACTGCTGCAGCTTACCCATCCTTAGGGGCAGATATTACCACCAACAATAACCTTAAAGTATCTACACAAGTTGTGCCTGGCGATTTTTTTGGGCAACCTGGAAAGCTTATTCCTGTTGAGTTTGGTGTAAAATACAACACCAATGCTTTTCTGCAATTAAGGCAATTACTTTTTGATGGACAAGTTTTTGTAGGCTTACAAGCCAGGAAAGCATCTATCGATTTTGCCAATAAAAATGTAGAAATAACAGAAGAAAATATTAAAATAAATATTTACAAAATATACTACCAGCTTGTTGTAAGTAAAACGCAAGTTGAGTTACTAAATGCCAATATTGAAAGAATACAAAAACTAAAACATGATGTAACTGAAATGTATAAAAATGGCTTTGCAGAAAAATTAGATGTAGATAAAATTGAAGTTACATTAACCAATTTACAAACAGAAAAAACCAAGGCACTGAATAGTATTGAAATTGGTTATTTAGGTTTGAAAACTTTGATGGGAATGCCTGTAAAAGATAATTTAATTCTTACAGATAGTATTTCTGATAACGATATAAAACAAGGAGCATTGAGCGATAGTATTAATTACAACGATAGAAAAGAATTTCAATATTTACAAATAGCAAAACAACTTAACCAATACAATATAAAACGTTATCAGTATAGCTTTTTGCCTACAGTAGCACTAAGTGTAATGTATGGCAAACAAGCCTACAGGCAAAAATTTACATTTTTTGAAAAAGGCGATTGGTACGATGTTTCTGCACTTAGCTTTAACATCAATATTCCTATTTTTAGTGGTTTTGCTAAAAATGCAAGAGTAAAACAATCGAAAATTGATTTACAGCAAACAGAAAATAATATCAGCAACCTAAAATTAGCAATAGACAATGAAGTAGAAAGTGCAAAACTGAAATTTAACTCTGCCATAGAAAATATGGATTTCCAAAAAAAGAATATGCAGTTAGCCGAGTCTGTTTACAACCAAACCAAAAAGAAATTTGAAGTAGGTACTGGCAGCAATACAGAAATTAATGCTGCACATACCGATTTAAAAACAGCACAAACCAATTACATCACAGCTTTATACGATGCCATTATTGCTAAAGTTGATTTTTTAAAAGCAATAGGAAAATTATAAACTATAAAAAAATAAACTACAAAAAATATATGAAACAACTTACTAAATACACTTTTACAGCATCACTGATTATAGCATTAGTGGCTTGTGGCAATAACGATTCTTTATCTAAGAAAAAAGCAACTTTAGACAAACTAAAAAAAGAGCAAGTTGCCATTACCGAAAAAATTAAAACATTAGAAACTGAAATTGCACATTTAGATACATCATTTAAGAAAGATGATATTGCAAAACTCATAGGCGTTATGAGCGTTTCAACACAAGATTTTACACACTATTTAGATTTACAAGGGCACATAGATGCTGACAATATTTCTTACATTTCTCCAAGATTAGGACCTGGTCAAGTAAAAGCACTATATGTAAAGAAAGGAGATTATGTAAAAAAAGGGCAGTTACTTTTAAAATTAGATGATGCTATTATTAAGCAACAAGTAAATGCAGCCAAGCAAAGTTTAGAAACTATAAAAACACAATTAACTTATGCAAAAGATATTTATAACAGACAAAATAATCTTTGGAAACAAGGCATAGGTACAGAAGTACAACTTATTAGTGCAAGAACAAATGTTGAAACCTTAGAAAAACAATTAGCTACTGCTGAAGAAAATATAAAAGTAATTCAAGAACAAGTAAATGCAACTTATGTGTATAGCGATGTTGATGGAATTGCCGATGAAGTAAACATAAGAGTTGGTGAAACTTTTAGTGGTGTTACTGCTACAGGACCTCAAATAAAAATTGTAAATACAGGTTCATTAAAAGTTGTAACAGATATACCAGAAAATTATGCAGCTAAAGTGGTGGTTGGCAGTAAAGTAATTGTTTCATTGCCCGACATTAATAAAACATACAACAGTACTATTTCAATTGCAGGAAAAACAATTAATCCTAACAACAGAAGTTTTACAGCCGAAGCAAAACTTCCTTACGATGGCATTATACGTCCTAATCAAAATGCACAAGTTCGTATAGAAGATTATGCAGTTAAAAATGCTGTAACTATTCCTGTAAATACTATACAAACAGATGAAAAAGGAAAATTTGTTTATGTAGCTATTCAGCAAAATGGCAAATTAACTGTACATAAAAAACAAATAGTTATTGGAGAATTATATAACAATGTAATTGAAATAAAATCTGGGCTTGAAGTAGGCGAACAATTAATAACAGAAGGATTTCAAAATTGTTATGAAGGGCAATTAGTGAAAATTAGTAACTAAAATTTTCTTTAAAAAAAAATAATATTGAGCAAATATTATTACACAAACAACCACAAATAAAACTGTACAGTTAATTACAGTAAAATAAAATTTTATGAACAAATTTATTGAAGGTGTTGCAGAAAAATTTAAACAATTTAAGCCTACAAGTTGGGCTATTGATAACAGAACTGCCATTTATATTTTTACCATTATCATTACTTTATATGGCGTATTCAAATTTAATACACTACCCAAAGAACAATTTCCAGATGTTGTAGTGCCTACCATTAGTGTTACTACCATTTATTTTGGAAACTCTCCCAACGATATAGAAAACTTAGTTACACGCCCCTTAGAAAAACAACTAAAAGGCATTAGTGGAGCAAAGGTTAAAAAAATTCAAAGCATTTCCCAGCAAGATTATAGCTTAATAATAATTGAGTTCGATACAGATATTAAAACAGAAGTAGCAAAGCAAAAAGTAAAAGATGCTATCGATAAAGCACAATCAGATTTACCCAATGATTTAACTACACAACCCAATGTACAAGAGTTCGATTTTAGCGAAATGCCCATAATGTATGTAAATGTAAGTGGCGACTACGATGGTATAACACTTAAAAAATATGCCGATAAAATGCAGGATAAATTTGAAGAATTTCCTGAAGTAAATCGTGCAGATATTGTTGGTGCACCAGAAAGAGAAATTCAAATTAATGTAGATCCTATTAAAATGCAAGCAGCAAAACTTTCTTTTACAGATATAGGCAATGCTATTAGTTATGAAAACAGAGATATAAGTGGTGGCTTGGTTGAAGTAGGCGATATGAAACGAACCATTAGAATAAAAGGGCAATTCAAATCTGTATTAGATATGCAAAACCTTGTTGTAAAAAATTTACAAGGTGCTGCTGTATATTTAAAAGATGTTGCCGAAATTGTAGATACAGTAAAAGAAACAGAAAGCTATGCTCGTTTAGATGGGAAAAATGTTGTAACACTTAACATTATAAAAAGAAGTGGGGAAAATTTAATTGCCACCGCCGAAAAAATAAAAGGAGCCATTGATGAAATGCAAGAGTCGGGGCAAATTCCACCAAAAGACAAATTAAAGGTTGTAGTAACAGGCGATCAAAGTAAAAAAACAGCCACCTCGTTTCATGAATTAATAAACACTATTATTATTGGCTTTGTATTAGTATTATTAGTGCTCATGTTTTTTATGGGAGTTAATAATGCTTTCTTTGTTGCGTTAAGCGTACCACTGTCCATTTTCGTTGCATTTATGTTTTTACCAGTTGCAGATTTTATGGTTGGTACAAGCGTAACACTAAATTTTATTGTACTCTTTGCCTTACTCTTTGGTTTAGGAATTATTGTAGATGATGCCATAGTTGTAATAGAAAATACACACAGAATTTTTGCCAATGGAAAAGTAAAAATAGAACGTGCAGCAAAAGAAGCAGCAGGCGAAGTTTTTATACCTGTGTTTGCAGGAACTGTAACTACATTGGCTCCATTCTTTCCTTTATTAATGTGGAAGGGTATTATAGGCAAGTTCATGATTTATTTACCAGTAATGTTAATTCTCACATTAGCAGCATCGCTCATTGTTGCATTTATCATAAACCCTGTATTTGCTGTAAGCTTTATGAAGCCAGAAGGAAGAGAATACGAAAAACCAAAACATGAAATTTTTAAAGCAAGTTGGTTTTGGGTTTTCATTGCTTTTGGTATTATACTAAATATTGCAGGCTGGCATGGCTTTGGCAATTTTTTATTATTCATTGCATTAATAGCTATTGCAGAAAGATATGTTTTAAGAGACATTATACACTTTTTCCAAGAAAGAGTATTACCCAGTTTAATGAACAAATACGAAAAATTATTGAAATGGATTTTGCAAGGAAAACGACCAGCTTACGCTTTAGTTAGTTTATTTGTTTTATTCCCCATTTCATTAATATTGTTGTTGGCAAGAGGCAATAAAATGACTTTCTTTCCAAGCGGAGATCCTAATTTCATTTATGTATATTTAAAATTACCAGTAGGAACAAAAACAGCAACTACCGATTCTATTACTTCTATTTTAGAAAAAAGAGTGCATAAAGTTTTGGAAAATGAAATGCCACAAAAAGGAGGTATTGTAGAAAGTGTAATTACCAACGTTGCTGTAAGTGCCAATAACCCGAGAGATAATAACAGAAGCACACAAAGTAACTTAGGAAGAATACAGGTAAGTTTTGTAGATTTTGAACACAGACATGGCAAACACACTAAACCTTTCTTAGATGAAATAAGAAAGCAAATGACAGGCATTCCTGGAGCCATTATAAATGTACAACAAGAAGATTCTGGACCACCAACAGACCCTCCAGTAAACATAGAAGTAAGTGGCGATAATTTTGATGAAATTTCAAAAATTGCTTCTGCCCTACTCTTTCATTTAGATACCAATCGTGTTAATGGTGTGGAAGCATTAAAAATGGATGTTGATTTATTAAACCCAGAAATTTCCATTATTATTGATAGAGATAAAGCCATGCACGAAGGTTTAAGTACTGCACAAATTGGTATGGAAATTCGTAATGCTGTTTTTGGCAAAGAAGCCAGTAAATTAAAAGACGGTGAAGATGATTATAAAATTCAAATTCGCTATTCCGATTTACAACGCAACAATATTGCTGATATTATGAACATGCGTATTGCCTTTAGAGATATGAATACAATGGCTATAAAACACATACCTCTTAGTGCTCTTGCAAAAGTAGATTATACCAATACTACAGGAGCTGTAATTCGTAAAAATACCAAACGTACTATACAAATTCAATCCAATGTTACTGAAGCATCATTAGCAGGTCCAGCTAATAAAGAGTTAACTAAACTTATTACAGACTTTAAATCAAAAACAAAAATACCTGGCGATGTAACCATAAAACAAACAGGGCAAGGTGAGCAAGAAAAAGAAACAAGTATGTTTTTATTTACTGCACTCATTTCATCTTTATTACTCATCTTTTTAATATTGGTTTTACAGTTTAATGGATTAAGTAAACCTTTTATTGTACTAACAGAAATATTCTTTAGCATTATAGGCGTATTTATTGGTTATGCTGCTACAGGAATGACTATTGCAAGTATTATGTTGGGCGTTGGTATTGTAGGGCTTGCAGGAATTGTAATTAAAAACGGAATTTTATTAATAGAATTTACTGATGAATTAAAACACAGAGGTTATAAAACAAGGCAAGCAGCCATTGAAGCAGGAAAAATTCGTATTATACCTGTAATGCTTACTGCTATTGCTACTATTTTAGGTTTATTTCCTTTAGCAATAGGATTTAATATAGATTTCGTATCTATGTTTCAACACTTAAACCCTAAAATTTTCTTTGGTGGAGATAGTGTTGTTTTCTGGGGTCCTTTAAGCTGGACAATTATTTTTGGTTTAATATTTTCCTTCTTCTTAACTTTAGTAATGGTACCAAGTATGTACATTTTAAGCGAAAGATTGAGACGACCAATGACAAAATTTTATGGTACTAAATTTGTAGCTTTATTAGGATTTACTGGACCCATATTTTTTATACTTACAGGAATAATGTTTTTAGTAAAAAAAATACAAGGTAAAAAAGTGTGGATGGGACAATTAAAAGAAATAGAAAATTAAAATTAAAATTTTTGGTTTTGGTTTGAAAAGAAAGTCGTTACAGCAATGTGGCGGCTTTTTGTTTTTTAAGAAAGAAAAAAATAAAGTATCTTGGCATCATCTAAATTTTATTATACCAAAACTTGTACAACACTGTACACTTAAAATAATTTTTAATGGAAGCATTACCACATCTTATTACAGATTTGGGCTTAATATTAGGAGCTGCTGCTATTGTTACTATTTTATTCAAATGGTTAAAACAACCATTGGTTTTAGGCTATTTAATTGCAGGTTTTTTAGTTGGTCCTAATTTGCATTTAACACCTACTATTGTTGAGATAAATAATATAAAAGTGTGGGCAGAAATTGGAGTAATATTTTTATTATTTGGCTTGGGTTTAGAGTTTAGTTTTAAAAAATTAATGCGTGTTGGTGCACCTGCATCTATAACAGCAATTATAGAAGTTTCTGGAATGGTTTTCTTTGGTTATGTATTAGGAAAATTAATGAACTGGTCGCAAATAGATAGTATTTTTTTGGGCGGAGTTTTAGGTATTTCTTCTACAACCATTATTATGCGTGCATTTGACGAGGCAGGTGTAAAAGGAAAACAATTTGCAGGCTTGGTTTTTGGTATTTTAGTAATGGAAGATTTATTAGCTATTGTTTTATTAGTATTGCTTACAACCATTTCTATTAGTAGTAATTTTTCAGGAACTGATATGTTGCTTTCTGTAGCAAAACTTATTTTCTTTTTAGTACTATGGTTTTTGCTTGGAATATTTTTTGTACCTACTTTATTACGTTGGGCAAAAAAATTATTAAACGAAGAAATGCTTTTAATAACCTCATTAGCTCTTTGTATTTTAATGGTTTGGCTGGCTTCTGTTGTAGGTTTTTCGCCTGCATTAGGAGCATTTATTATGGGTTCTATTTTAGCAGAAACAATTTATGCAGAAAAAATAGAGCACTTATTAAAACCTGTAAAAGATTTATTTGGTGCCGTATTTTTTGTTTCGGTAGGTATGTTATTCAACCCTTCTATTTTTGTAAATTATGCTTGGCTTATTATACTTCTAATTTTCATCATTATTATGGGTAAAATTTTTAATGTAACAATAGGTGCATTAGTATCTGGACAACCTTTAAAAATTTCTGTACAAGCAGGTTTTAGTTTAGCACAAATTGGCGAATTTTCTTTCATTATTGCAAGTTTAGGAATGACCTTAAAAGTAACAAGCGATTTTATTTATCCAATAGCCATTGCAGTTTCTGCTATAACAACTTTTACCACACCTTATCTTTTAAAATTAGCAGAACCATTTTATAACTGGTTAGTAAAAGTATTACCTCCATCATGGTTAAAAGCCATGAATCGTTATAGCAACAGAACCCAAAAACAAAGTAATGTAAATGAATGGCAAGCCTATGTACGTTCTTGGTTGATAAATTCTTTTTTAATTTCTATTCTTATTACATCAATAGTTTTATTATCTTCTTACTATTTATTGCCTTTTACAAGAACAAAACTGGGCGATAATACATGGACAACTATTGTTGGTACAATAGGTACATTAATTTTTGTTTCTCCGTTTTTA
Organism: Chitinophagales bacterium; assembly: GCA_026931905.1. Lineage (GTDB taxonomy): Bacteria > Bacteroidota > Bacteroidia > Chitinophagales > Chitinophagaceae > UBA1930. The sequence continues at coordinate 4,363 of JAIXLB010000061.1, read as the reverse complement.
TGGCGTTTGCTTATTCCATATAATAGAGAACGCTTACAAATTTTAGCAGCTAAAAAAAGGTTTAGAGGAAGTATTTATTTGCTACATTTTATAAGAATTGCCATTGCTATTTTTTTAATAGGGTTTTTATTAGAAAGATTTTTTTCGCCTAAAATTGCATTAGTTGTTTCAGTTCTTTTATTTGCTACATTAATACTTTTATCCAATAAAATAAGAGTGCTATATACCAGAATAAAAAAACAATTTTTATTAAACTACAATGAAAGAGAGCAAATTAAAAAACCAGATGTTCAAGAAGAGCTTGCACCTTGGGATGCCCACTTAGCATCTTATGTAATAGACTCTAATTTCATAGGCATTGGAAAAACTTTACAAGAATTAGCATGGAGAGAAAACTTTGGAATAAATGTAGCAAGAATTTTTAGAGGAAATAAAATTATAAACACTCCTAATAAATTTGAAAAAATTTATCCTTTAGATAAATTAGCAGTAATAGGAACAGATGAACAACTGACCAGCTTTAGTTGGAAATTAAATAATAGTATTGATGAAACTGTAACAACAGTAAATTCTACAAACAGAAATGAAGTAATTTTAAGCCATATAATTATTGCCCCAAAATCGAACTTTGCAGGTAAAACAATTAGAGAATCTGGCATAAGAGAAAGTACACATGGCATTGTGGTTGGTGTAGAAAGTAATGGAGAAAGAATGATTAATCCAGAATCAATTTATGTAATGAAAACAGGCGATATTCTCTGGATTGTAGGAGACAAATTAAGGCTTACAGCACTTAAAAAAGCAGAAGAAAAATTAGGAGTGAAAGTTGAAGAAGAAGAAATAAAGAGTGAAGCTAATTTTACTGAGGCATTAATTGAAAACGAAAATAATATCAAAAACCAGGGCGTATAATACAACTATTACAATATTTTTTTCCATTGTAATTTAATACTACTCCAATCGTATTGCTCAGCAGTTTTTCTTGCCTGAATGCTTAACTGATTTGTTATTGATGGATTTTGATATAGAGCTTCAACAGGATCAAGCATAGTTTGCAAATTATTAGTAGGCACTAATATTCCATTTATATTTTGTTCAATTAAATAAGGTATTCCACCTGCATTTGTGCTAATAACAGGAAAGCCTAAAGCCATAGCTTCTATTAAACTTACAGGCAGGTTATCAAAATTAGTGGTGTTTAAAAATAAATCATGAGATGTAGATAAAGCAACCCATTCTTGTAAAGAAAGTAAGCCTGTAAAACTAATATTGTTTTGTAAACTTAGTTCTGCTACACGTTTTTTACAAACTTCTAAACTGCCATCTTTATCAGGACCCACCATTGTTAAACTTACAAATGAATATTTCTTTTTCAATTCATAAATTAATTCAACAGCCAATAAGGGGTTGTAAATTTCATGAAAAGAACGAAGCCAAAATATTTTTAAACTCGTTGAAACCCTTTCTGTAAAAGGATAATTTTGTATGTTGATAGGGTTTGGAATAACTGTAACATTCCAACCTTTTTGTTTTACTGCATTTTCTAAATAACCAGATACAGCAACATTTATTTTTGAATTTCTAAATAATTTTTCGCAAAGTTTTGGAGAGTTTATAATTCGTTGAGGCAAATTTCCACCATGCAAACAAGGTATATATTCAATATGCAACAACCTACAAAGCCAAGCACAAGCATAAGCAAAATAAAAAGCAGACCCACTATATACTGTTATTAATGCAATACTATTTTTTCTATTTTTAAATAAAGCATATAACATATCTACTAAGCGTAGTAGTTTATTTTTTACTGAGCTTGTTTTAACAACAGTAAAACCTTCATTAGTTAATAGATTTGCAATAGTTGCTCCAATAGTTGGTGTATAACCATGCTTTGTTAAAAAATTATCTATATAAATTATTTTCTTGGTCAATTTTTTTATGAAAATTCTTTTTTTAAAACATAGGTATCTTTATTCTCTTGAAAAACCTCCCAACCAAATTTTTTGTAAGCACCAATACCTCTTGCATTATTTTTTTTAACCGAAAGATTAGCACCAACAGCACCTTTAAGTTTTGCTTGTTCAAAAAAGTTATTCATCAATTCATCATAAATACCTTTTCCTCTATAAACAGGATGCACGCCAATTACTACTAAGCCAGCGTATTTTTTTTCTTCCGTAGTATATTTTATAAATATTTTTTTATACGTTGATGGAAAAATTTTTCTTTTAATATTTTTAAAAATAAAAGGATAAGCCGCCATTACTTCTTTATTAAAAACAAGCCAAGGCTTTTTAATAATGCCTATGATAGCTTCTTTAAAAGCATGTTGTAGCATACCACTGCTACTACCATCTCCTACACCTTGAGAAACAAAGCCACCACAATAACCTATAATTTTTCCTTGCTCATTTTCTATATGAAATAAAAATTTATTTTCTCCCTGCAAAAACCAATCAAAGGTTTTAGCAATGTAAGCAATGCCTAATTTATCTGATAATGTTTTAGGAAAACATAATCTATGGCATATTGCCAATGCGTTTAATTGATGATGTTTAGTAAGAAACAGCTTGTTGTTTGACAATGATATTTGGCTTTATTTTTTTGGAATAAACTTGACGAATAACTGTAGGATTTGCTACAGCCATAACAATTAATAAATGTTGAATACTAATTTTTAAACCATTATGTATAACTATAAAACAAAACAGTGATAAAAAATAAATTGAATATTGTTTAGCAGCTCCTTTTCGTTTGAAAATAGTAATAAACATAGCAATAAAGAAGCCGCAGTAAGTTATAATACCCAAAACTCCATGCTCTGCCATAGCTCTTGCAAATTCATTATGTGCAGTACTTTCTTGCGAAAATAATTTGTGTTCCACAATTGCAGTACCATAATTACTTGTTCCTACACCTAATAAAGGATGTTCTAAAAATAATTGAAATGCTGCTTCAACCAACACGTCTCTGTTTGATGTTCCTTTGGCTTCATAACGTGCAATAATTTTTCCTCCTGTTTGTTGAATAGCCAAGTTATAAATAAGTAAGCCTATAGGCAATAACATTAAGTACTTAAAATAACTTCCCAAACCTCCTCTGTTAAAAAATAAATACATAGCGGTTACAGCACCTAAAAAATATAATCCTCCACGAGAAAAAGTCATCAGCATTACAGAGGTAACTAAAGCAAATGCAGGAATATAAATGTATCTGCTTTTTTGTTCTGCCACATTCATAATTGAAAAGAAAAGAAAACATGCCAGCACACTTAAATATCCACTTAATTGTACAGGTGCAAGCCCATTACTTGATTCTGAATTTGAAAAATTTCCATAGTCAATTTTTCCTGTAAACTGAGCTACTACTACAATGCCTGTTAAAAACAGTCCTGCAATTTTTACATTGGCAATTATTTTATTAATAAGTTTTGGTGATAACCTATTGTAAGAAGCCCAAACTATTGCTATTATTAATGAAAAACTATTGAAAAATATAGAACGAAGTAGTTTTGGTCTATCGGGATTTAAGCCATTAAATATTTCTAAAAAAGCATAAGCTAACAGAAATAAAAATATTTTTGTGTGAGGTTTTTGTGTAGCATTAAACCTTAAAAACATATAACCAAAAATAAAAAGATAGGTATATTGAATTGTTAAATAAGGTATAGTATCTGGCAATCTATCTCTTACAAAAACTTCTGCATAAATTACATAAGGTAGTAATGAAAATATTTTTTCATGATTATTATACAAAGCATAATAGCAGCATAATAATACTACAAAAATATATGCAGCAGCTACAAGTTGCTTTGGAATTACATTAGAGCCCACCAATATTCCTAAACCAAGAGCCAATAAAAATTTCCATATAATATTCTTATAAATCAAAATACTCTTTTACAGTTGTATAATATTCATTTGCCCAGTTTTCTAAGGTTTGCGTTTGTACAAATATCCTTCCTGCTTCAATTTTATTGCTTAATAGTTTTGCAGGTATTGTGTAATAAATTGTATTGATTAATTTGAATAAACTTTCTGCTTCAAAAGCATCAAACATAAAACCTCTTTCTTGATTGTTGATAAAATAAGGTGCCATTGTAGATTGATGAAGGAGTGGTATTAAGCCATGAAAGAAGCCTTCTATTGGCACTTTGCCAAAACCTTCTGATAAAGTTGCTTGCACTACAAAATCATTTTCTCTATACAATTTATGTAAAGCTGTGTAAGTTAATCCACCAGTTATAGTTACATTATTTATTAAATTATTTTCTTTAATAAATTTTGCATAATCATCTTTTAACTTGCCCTCTCCTACTACTGTCTCTTATTACACATCTGACGCTGCCGACGAAGAGGATAGT